>JASFYZ010000282.1:0-12169 GCA_045046665.1 Desulfobacterium sp. | reverse complement strand
CTGATAACGGCTTTTTTAATAATTCTTAATGCTTATGCCACAGTCAGCCCTTTCTCCGTCGGGTGATAATAATCACCTCTACAAGAATGAGAGATAGTAGCAGGTTAAGAATAAATATATGGATCATTGTTATTTCTTTTTTTTGAGAATACCGGTGAACCGGGAATTCATTTTTTATTGGGACAAAATTATGTTCATTTAAAAAAGATCATTCATCCATGTAATGGATAATGTAATTTCCTACAGGAGGCAAAAATATATGTCAAGATAAAAAACTAAATGTGTCAAAATAACCAAATTTTTTTATTGGGGCATTTTTTCATTTCCATTGATGCTCAAGTCTTGATAAAGGGAGGGTGAAAAAGCATGGGTTTAATCCAAGATGGAGGATATTAAATTGACTGATCAAGCGTTGTATGGAGAAAAAAAATGGCTGGAATTTTATGAAACAGGGGTGGTTGAACACCTGGAGTACCAGCATCTGGTCATGCCCGAATTTATGGATCGTACAGTGGATGAATTCTCCCAGAAAACTGCCCTTATATTCCAGGGCTATAAGATGACCTATGGGGAACTCCATGATGCGGTTGGACGTTTTGCTGCGGCATTGAAACAATTTGGAATTAAAAAGGGGGACAGTGTTGCGATTTTGCTTCCAAATGTGATTCCCTGCGTGGTGGCCTATTATGCGGCACTCAAGGTGGGTGCCATTGTTGTGATGAACAATCCTTTATATTCGGATCGAGAGTTGGAGCATCAATTTAATGATTCTGACTCCAAAGTCTTGATAACCCTGGATCTTCTTGCCCACCGCATGGTAAAACTTCGGGAAAAAACGACCATTAAGGAAATTGTATATACTTCCATTGGAGATTATCTTCCCTTTGCCAAACGTCTTCTTTTTCCATTGGTGGCTAAGAAAAGAGGGTTGGCTGCGGATGTAACTCCGGCAAAGAATCTGTTTAAATTCAAGGATCTTCTTGCCAGCCACGCCCCGGATCATACCATGGCAGAATTGTCTTTTTCTGACACAGCCATGTATCAATATACCGGTGGCACCACCGGAGTGTCCAAGGGGGTTATTCTCACCCATGCAAATCTGAGCTGCCAGGTTCAGCAGCTTGAGGCGTGGTTTCCCGATTTTCAAAGGGGAGAAGAGATCATGCTGGGAGCCCTGCCTTTTTTTCATGTGTTTGGCATGTCCGTGTCCATGAACCTTGCCATCTATCTGGGCTGGGCAAATGTTCTGGTACCCAAACCCCAACCAGAGCCTCTTTTGGAAACCATCAGTCGATTTAAACCCACCTTTGCCCCCCTGGTGCCCACCATGTACATTGGCATCCTTAACCGCCCGGATTTTGCCCAGAGTGATCTTACCAGCATAAAAGCCTGCTTTTCCGGAAGTGCGCCCCTTCCTCTGGAGGTTATCAACAAATTCCAGGAGCACACCGGTTCCATCATTGTGGAAGGGTATGGCTTGACAGAAACCACCCCGGTGACCCATGTGAATCCCTTTCATGGGAAACGAAAACCTGGCAGCATTGGCCTGCCCATTACCGATGTGGAGTGCCGCATTGTGGATATGAAAACGGGTGAAACTGATCTGGCCCCGGGGGAAAGCGGAGAATTGCTCATCCGGGGACCCCAGGTGATGAAGGAATACCTCAACTGCCCTGATGAGACACAAAAAGTTCTGACATCTGATGGCTGGCTCCACACCGGTGATGTGGCCAAGATGGACGAAGAAGGATATTTTTACATTGTGGATCGTATAAAAGACATGGTGTTGTCCGGGGGATACAATGTTTATCCCCGGGAAATTGAAGAGGTGCTTTACCAGCACCCGGATGTGCTGGAGGCCAGTTGTGTGGGGATTCCCCATGAAACCCGGGGGGAATCCATTAAGGCGTTTCTGATACTAAAGGAGGGTGCCCAGCTGACCCAGAAGGAAGTCATTGACTTTTGCAAGGGAAAACTGGCAACATACAAGCTGCCTGTGGCAGTGGAAATCCGGGATGTACTGCCAAAATCCACGGTGGGGAAAATCCTTAAAAAAGATTTAAAGGGTAATGAAAAATAATCATGATTGAGCCCCCAGTTAAAATTCTGATAACTTAGGAGCCTATGCATGCGGTTAAGGGTTATTGTTCTTGTGCTTGCCATCCTTGCCTTTCTTTCGGTATCCACCGGCGGGGGGCTTTACTATCTTTCTCTAAGAAAAACGGTGTTTAGCCAGGCTGAAGATCATGCAGAGACACGCCTTGAACTACTTCAACGGCAGCTTACCACCTTTTTGTCGGAACATATTAGACCGGTAAAAATACTGGCAGGGCTTAAAGAATTGAGAATGATCCTGGAAAAAGAGGACATAGTCTTCCAGGCCAATGTGAACAGCATTCTGGATAATTTCGTAAAATCCTTGGATGTTGAAGTGTGCTATCTAATGGATGACCATGGGATGACCATTGCCTCCAGTAATCGGAAGGATTACGACAGTTTTGTGGGAAAAGATTTTGCCTTTCGACCTTATTTTAAAAAGGCCATTAAAGGAACCCCTGCTGTCTATCTCGCCCAGGGAACCACCTCAAGAAAGCGTGGTATCTATTACACCCACCCCGTATATGACCGCCATGGCCAGGTGGTTCTGGGGGTGGCCGTGATTAAAGCCTCAGTGGAGCGCATTGAATCTAAATTATTTGCCGGGTCTGAAGGGGTGCTGCTGGTGGCCGATGCCAACGGCGTTATCTTTATTGCCAACAAAGAGGAAATGCGGTTCATGCTTTTATGGGATCTGCCCAGGGGGCGCATTCGTGCCATTAATGCATCCCGGCAGTTTGGGGATGGCCCCTGGCTGTGGACCGGTTTTAAAAGGAAAGATGGTCTGGGTATCGTGGATCGAAGTCAGGCACGTTTTCTATATTCAGACATGGAATTGGATGGTTTCCCCGGGTGGAAGATTGTCCATTTAATAAGCTGGGAGGATATCGAAAAACACCTGGCAGACCCCTTTGTCCGGGTGATCGGACCGGTGATTGTGGTTGTTTTGATTTTTACTGGCATTGCTGTTTTTATTTTGTACAACATGGCCTCAAAGGAGATTCTCCGGCGAAAAAAGGCGGAAAAAGAGTTGCGATACAGCGAAGAGCGGTACCGCCACATCTACAATCATACGCCGGTGATGCTCCATTCAATTGATACCCGGGGGATCATTATCCGGGTCAGTGACTATTGGCTGGATAAAATGGGATATGAACGCCATGAGGTGATTGCAAAACCCCTCACTGGTTTTTATACGGAAGAATCCCGGAAAATTGCCGAAGAGGTGATTTTTCCCGTTTTTTTTAAGACGGGTTTCTGCAAGGATGTGCCCTATACCTATGTGAAAAAAGATGGCGGGCGCATTGAGATACTGCTCTCCTGCTTCGGGGTAAGGGATGATGACGGCAAGGTGGAGCGATCCCTGGCCGTGAGCGTGGACGTCACGGAAAAAAACCAGGTACAAAAAGATCTTGAACAGGCCAAGGAAAAACTGGCCCGGTACTCCCAGGACCTGGAGCAGCAGGTGGAGACCCGGACCCTGGAGTTAAAAAGGGTGCACGATACCCTGAGACAGCTGTCCGGCAAAGTCATGGCAGCCCATGAAAATGAGCGACGAAAGGTGGCCCGGGAACTCCATGATCACCTGGGGCAGATTCTCACCGCCCTTAAAATGGACACGGTGTGGCTTGAAAAGAATCTCATGGCATCCAATGAAACTGCGGCCCTTCGTGCCCGGCGCATCTCGGCCCTCATTGATGATACCATTGAAGATGTGAGACGAATGGCCTTCCAGCTTCGCCCTGGCGTCCTGGACGATCTGGGGCTGGTGGCGGCCCTGGAGATCCTGACCCGGGATTTTGAGGATCGATCGGATATCTCCTGTATCTTTTCCCATGACAATGTGCCCGAGGTGGATGATACCTTGGCCACAGCCTTTTACCGCATTGCCCAGGAAGCCATGACCAATGTCGCAAGACACGCCAGCGCCACCTCCATTAAGGTGGCATTAACCTCAACCCATGGAATCCTTGTGCTCTGCGTGACGGATAATGGGTGTGGTTTTTCCCCGGGGGATCAAAATGAGTCTGCGGGGCTTGGGCTCACCGGCATGAAGGAACGGGCCACCCTGGTGGGGGGAGATTTTCGCATTGATAGTGAACCCCATGGGGGAACCCGGGTGTGTTGCCATGTCAAAATTGATGGGAATGCTCAACTGAGCTAAATGAGAGGAGTAAAAAATATGATGATCAAAGTACTGCTGGCCGACGACCACAAAATTGTGCGGGAGGGTCTGCGCCGGATAATAGAAGAGAGTGGAGAGATGGAGGTGGTGGCCGAGGCCGCCGATGGGCATGATGCCATCTCCCGGGCATTGGATACCCGACCCGATGTGGCGGTGGTGGATATCTCCATGCCGGGCATGGATGGCCTTGAGGTGGTTTCCCAGTTAAAGTCCCTGGCACCTTCAATGCCGGTGCTGATTCTCACCATGCACGATGAAGAACAATATGTGGTGCGGGCCGTGGAATCCGGGGCTATGGGCTATGTGACCAAGCAGGCTGCACCGGAACAGCTGGTGGATGCGGTGAAAAAATTGTATGCCGGTGGCCTGTATCTCACGGAAAAAGCCAGTGAAGCCCTGGCATTACGGGTGATCCGGGGAGATAAGTTTAAATCCGATGTGGAATCACTTTCCATGCGGGAACTCCAGGTGCTTCGGAAGCTTGCATTGGGACAGACCAATCACGAAATTGCAGACAGCTATCATCTCAGTGTTAAAACTGTGGATACCTATAGATCCCGTATCTTGAAAAAACTAAACCTTCGTAACAATGCGGAGCTGTCGCGATTTGCCATGCAGAACAAGATTGTTCAGATATAGTCAACTATCCCTGGGCTGAAGACTCCGGAGTTTCCTTACCTAATTTTTTATGAAGCATGTTCCAATTATGTAAATATTCGGGTTGGTAATGTAAATGTTTACCCAATTACATGTTTTTTATCTTTGATATCCATCGTTCAGGCACAGTGCTGGAAAATTTTTGGTAAACAGGAATCATGGCCTTCTGAAGCACTTTTTTCTGGCTCTCAGTTAAAGTCGTTATTCCGGGATGGCCATGGGTTTTTGCATAGGCCCTGATCAGTTCCGATTGTTGTCTGTCCAGCTCTTGGGCTTTTTTTCTGACTTCCAGTGTCACCTCATCCAGTATAACGGTTAGTTTCTTCCGGATATGTTTGGGCAAATTTTGCCAAAAGGTGTCATTGATGATCACCACATACCCAAGATATCCATGATTTGAAAATGTAAGATACTGCTGTATTTCGTGGAAATTGCCGGTGTAGATATTAGATGCCGTGTTTTCCTGTCCATCCACAAGTCCTTTTGCAAGAACAGTATACACCTCCTGGAAGGGGAGGCGAAGACCTGTTGCGCCCAGGGATTTCATCTGGGCTTCCAGAACATCGGAGCTCATGATTCTGAATTTAAGTCCCTTGAAATCATCGGGGGACAACAGGGGATAAACATTGCAGGTAAACTGTTTAAACGCATTATCCCAGAAGGTGAGAAGCCGGATATCCAGGTTGCGGTTCAGAAAAATTTCCTTCATCTCTTTTCCAATGGCACCGTCGATAGTATCGTGGACGGATTGGATATCAGAAAAAAGAAAAGGCATGTCAAACAGCTGCAATGCCGGGACAATGCCCATGAATTTAGCAGAAGAGGGGGCTGCCATTTCAAGATCTCCTGCGGCCAGGGCTTCAATGGCTTCATTATCCTGATAAAGGCTTCCATTGGCAAATACCTCCACCCGCACTTTTCCACGCAATTCCTGGTTAGCACGACGTGCAAATTCCTTTGCTCCCCATCCTTTGGGGGTGTTTGGGGTAACTACATGGGAAAATCGGATGACAATGGGACCATCCGATGCCAGTGATTTTCCCAGTATTGTGATTAAAATCAGCAGACCCAGTAAGAAAAATCTATATTTTTTTTCCACCGATTTCTCCTCTTTGATTTTTATAAGAAAATCCTGGCAAACCAAGGTACACGTAGGGGGTAGAATCTATTTCTGCCCTATGTTGGGTGCCCCTACATTGTGGACAACCCCAGAGGGATTTTCAATATTCGTTGTGTCCGTCAGGCCATGTGGGTTTTATATACAATTTAGTGGTGTCGATCATGGCGTACTCCTGATTTGTATGATTCGGATTTTACAATCAAGAAATGGCTGAGGCAATAAGAGAATTTTGTATTTCACTGTAGGTAAAAATACTACGTTAGTTATCTTTTCAAATGATATCAAATGCTTAATGTTGTTTGTAAGAAAAATACCTACACTATAATCAGAAATACCCGCATTGATCTTTCTCCATTGCGCTGTTAAAAAAATATCATGTAGCATTTGCGATCAAGGTCCATTCAACACAACGCATTACATATTAATTCAAGGAGACTTTTATGAAACGCAAACACATTGTTCTTATTACAGGAATCTGTCTTGTTTCTGCCATGTCGCTGATTTTTTCAGCATCTGCATTTGCAAAAAAAGAGAGAATTATTTTTGGTGGGGGGCCTGCCGGGGGTACCTTCCAAGTGGTGGCCAATGCCATCCAGGTTTTTAAACCCATGAAAGCCGCCGAAACTTTTAAGGTGCAGGCCCAGTCTTCAGCCGGATCTGTGGAGAATTTAAGAAAAACAAATTCGGGTCGGCAGCACATGAGCGTTGTCTATTCCGGTCATGTATGGCTGGGAAGTAAAGGCAAAATGAAGAAGGATACTAAGATATATGAAAATGTTAAGGCGGTATCTTATCTTTATGGTGCTCCGGGTCAGCTGGTTGTCCGTGCCGGTTCCGGCATTAAAAGTGTAAAAGACCTTGTGGGCAAAAAAGTGGGCGTGGGCAATGCCGGTTCCGGTGCCTTTGCCAATTGCGAACTTTTCTTTTCCCACATGGGTGTCTGGGATAAAATCGAAAGAAATGCCATGGGCTACAATGACGCGGCCCAGGCCTTTGGAAACAAACAGTTGGATGCCTTCTGGCTGTTTACTGCATTCCCAAGTGGTGCGGTTATCATGGCGGCCCAGACCAATGACATTGAAATGGTCGATCTGGGCGCAGATGCCGAAGCCACTGGGTTTTATAAGGAGTATCCCTATTTTTCAAAGCTGGTTATCCCTGCTGGAACTTATAAGGGTGTTGACTATGACTCTCATTCCTTCCAAGATTCAGCCCTGTGGGTTGCCAATGCCGATGTGTCTGCCGATATCGTATATGAGATGCTCTCCATCGTCTACACTGACGAGGGTCTCAAACATATGGTCGGTCAGAAAAAGACTTTTAAAGAGATGGCCATTAAAACCGGTATTAAAGGGATCGTGACCCCCCTTCATCCTGGTGCTGAAAAGTTCTGGAAAGAAAAAGGTCTCTTGTAATTTATAATTTCCCCATGGTGCAGATGAAATGGTCTAATGACGATTTTGTCTGCACTGTTTTTCCTTAACACCCCTCCAGCCGGTTTTTTAAACTGAAAAAAGCATCATAACAACAGGTGGCCAACAGTGTACGAAAAATTAAATCAATTTGAAAAAATAGTATTTGATGTGTGCTCGGTGATTCTTGTACTATTTTACTCCTATGCCGCGGTCATACAGCCGGCATCCACCCAATATCACAGGGGCGTTTATGTTATAATCACCTATGTTCTCATTTTTCTGCTGTATAAATCCAAATCCTCCATCATGCGAATAGTGGATTATTTGTTAATTTTCTTATCTATTTTTTGTGTGGGCTACTGGATTTTAAATTTTGAAGCCATCAATTACCGTACCGGCGCCGAGACCCAGTTTGACATGCTGGTGGCCATTGTGGGGGTTCTCATCGGCATTGAGCTGGCCCGTCGAGTGGTGGGAAATGTATTTGTTTTCATCGGTATTGTCATGCTGACTTACGGGGTGTATGGATATTTGGCCCCGGATCTGGTTTCCCATGCAGGGGCACCCTTCACAGAGCTATGTACCAGCATTTTTTATAAGAGTGACGGTGTCTTTGGCATCATGGCCAATGTGCTTGCCACCTATGTGATTTTGTTTGTGCTTTTTGGTGCCTTTCTGGAAAAATGCGGGGCCCAGCGATTTTTCATTGACTGGCCCCTGGCCGCTGTCGGTCATAAGATAGGGGGGCCTGCCAAAGTATCGGTAATTGCCAGTGGTCTTTTTGGCTCCATTTCAGGCAGTGCCATTGCCAACACCGTCTCCACCGGGGCATTTACCATCCCCATGATGAAAAAAGCCGGATTTAGACCCCATGTTGCCGGGGCCATTGAGCCAGCAGCCTCCATTGGCGGGATGTTCATGCCCCCCATCATGGGTGCCGGGGGATTTATCATGGCAGAACTCACCGGGCTTCCCTATTCCAAAATCATGCTGGTGGCCATTTTCCCGGCCTTTATGTACTTTTTCTCGGTGTTTGTCATGGTGCATTACGAAGCCAAGCGCTTCAACATTGTGGGTGAAAAATCAGAATACAGCGCCATGGAGATTTTTAAAAAAGAATGGTTCTATATGCTTCCCCTGGTGTTGATCACCATCTTCATGTTGACAGGATTTTCCCCGGGATATTCTGCCATCATCGGCCTTATCTCCTGCATTGCCATTAGCTGGGTGAGAAAGGACACCCGTATGGGCTTCAAGGAATTTGTTGAAGCCTCCCGGGAAGGAACGGAAAATAGCCTCAAGGTGGGGGCTACGGTGGGAATTATTGGTATTATTATCGGTGTACTTACCTTTTCCGGTCTGGTATTAACCTTTGCCGATATCATGATTGAACTTGCCGGTGGGTCCCTTTTAATGACCATCGTAATGGTGGCAATGGCCTCCCTGGTGCTGGGAATGGGGGTTCCGGTGACAGCAGCCTATCTTATCACCGCCGTTGTGGCAGTTCCGGCTCTGACCCATCTGGGTGTCAACGAACTTGCCGCCCACATGATCGTCTACTGGCTTTCCCAGGATTCTAATATCACGCCGCCGGTGTGCATTGCCGCTTTTGCCGGGGCCACCATTGCCAAGGCCAATATGTGGAAGACGGCTTTTACTGCTTTTAAGTTTGCCAAATTCCTTTACCTGGGGCCGCTGCTTTTTGGCTATGTGCCTGGATTTTCCCTGAACGGCTCCACCATGGATATCACCAAGGCCTTTATTTTCATTATTTTTGGTACCTGGGCCTATTCCTGGTTTTTCAGCTTTATCTGGATAGATTACGTCAAAGGAATGTTTCAGAAAAAAACCGCCTGATGAAGATTAAATCAGGTTGATTTTGCCAAAAAATTGTTAGCACCAACCCGGTGCTTTTTTTTAGAAGAACCCGTTAAAGGACCAGGGTCCCTTAACGGGTTCTTTATTTAAGGAGCGGGCAAGTTTTTGTATAAACAGGCTTCGTGGGATGTCCACAGCCCCCATGGAAACCAGATGAGTGGTGGCCACCTGACAATCAATGAGATCAAACTTCAGGGCCGTCAGGTGATGGCATAAAGCTGCCAGGGCAACCTTAGAGCTGTTACTCACAAGGGAAAACATGGATTCCCCAAAAAAAGTACGGCCCAGTGAGACCCCATAAAGTCCCCCCACAAGTTCGTTGCCCTGCCATGCTTCCACGGAATGGGCCATCCCCTTTTCATGGAGACGGGTGTACGCCGGGATCATGCCATCCACAAGCCAGGTATCTTCCCCCTGTTCTGTGCGGGAGCGGGCACATGCTGTGATCACCGTGTTAAAACAGTGATCCATGGTGATGGTGAACTGATTTTTCCGAATGCATTTGCCAAGGCTTCTGGAGATATTGATGCTGCGGGGATAGAGAACCATCCGGGGGTCCGGGGACCACCATAAAAGGGGTTCTCCAGGGGAAAACCAGGGGAAAATACCGTTCTGATAGGCCAGAATCAGGCGCTGGGAAGAGAGATCTCCCCCAACGCCTAATAATCCATCTTCCCGGGCCAGGTGGGCCGGTGGGAAAATAAGGTCCTCGGATAATCTGAAAACCGGCATTTAATTTTTGTAGTTAAAAGAAAGTTCGTTGTTACGAAGCCCCAGCGACACCGTACCCCCCTTTTCCAACCGACCAAAGAGAATTTCATCGGTGAGCCTGTTTTTTATCCGGGTCTGGATCACCCGATCCAGGGGACGGGCACCAAATTTGGGATCATACCCCTCCCGGGCCAGCCAGGATTTTACTTTGGCATTGTACTTCAAGGTGACGTTCTTGGGTTTTAACAGCTCTTTCAGGGCCTTCATGTCCTTGTCCACGATGAGTTCCATGACCTCCTGGGATAAGGCGTTGAACTGAATAGTGGAGTCCAGGCGGTTCCTGAATTCCGGGCTGAAGGTGCGTTCAACGGCCCGGGAACCCTTGGCCTTGACATCATCCATCTGATCTCCAAATCCAATCTTGTTGGCGGTCATGTCCCGGGCACCGGCATTGGAGGTCATGATGATCACCACGTTTCTAAAATCAGCCGATTTTCCGTTGTTATCTGTCAGGGTGGCATAGTCCATCACCTGGAGCAGGATGTTAAACAGATCCTGGTGGGCCTTTTCAATTTCATCCAGTAACAGCACCGAGTGGGGATGTTTGCGGATATTATCCGTGAGGATTCCTCCCTGTTCAAACCCCACATAGCCGGGGGGAGCCCCAATGAGCCGGGATACTGCATGTTTTTCCATGTACTCGCTCATGTCAAACCGCAGGAAATTGATTCCCATGTTAAAGGCCAGTTGACGGGCCACCTCGGTTTTACCCACCCCTGTGGGACCGGTGAACAGAAATGAGCCAATGGGTCTGTCCGGGGCAGAAAGCCCGGCCCGGGATCGCTTGATGGCTGTGGTCAATGTATCAACGGCATTGTCCTGGCCAAAAATTACCTGACCCAATTTTTTGTCCAAATTTTCCAGATGGGATTTATCGGTTGCCGTTACACTGGATGCGGGGATCTTGGCCATTTTGGCAATGGTTTTTTCAATGTCCCCCACCAGAATATTTTTTCGCCGGGTATTGTCTGACAGCCGGATCAAAGAGCCTGTTTCATCAATGACATCAATGGCCTTGTCCGGAAGGAACCGGTCATTGATATGCTTGGCAGAAAGTCTGGCCGCTGCCTCCAGGGATTCATCGGTGTAAGTTAACCCATGGTGTTCTTCGTAGCAGCCTTTGAGTCCCTTTAAAATGTCAATGGTCTCTTCCACTGAAGGTTCCGGCACTTCAATTTTTTCAAATCGCCGGGAAAGGGCCCGGTCCTTTTCAAAGTGATTTTTGTACTCTTCATAGGTGGTGGAGCCCACACAGCGGAGATTGCCCGTGGTCAGGGCAGGCTTTAGAATATTGGAGGCATCCATGGACCCGCTGCTGGTGGCACCGGCCCCCACCACGGTGTGGATTTCATCAATGAATAACAGGGCATTGTCTTTGGTTTCCAGGGCCGATAACGTCTTTTAATCGCTGTTCAAAGTCCCCCCGGTACTTGGTGCCAGCAAGAAGTGCCCCCATGTCCAGGGCAAACATCTCAGCGTCTTTAAGAAAATCCGGCACTTTCTTTTCAAAGGCCTTCAGGGCAATACCTTCGGCAAGGGCGGTTTTCCCCACACCGGGATCCCCCACAAATATGGGGTTGTTTTTTCGCCTTCTGCACAGCACTTGCATGGCCCTGTCTGTTTCATTTTCCCTTCCAATGAGGGGATCAATTTTGCCATCGGCCGCTTTTTTCAAGAGATCAACGGTGAACATTTCAAGCGGTGTCTCTTTTTTGGTTTTTTGTCCGGGTTTACCTACGGGTCTGATGGGCTTAAGCCCAGGCCCGGAGGATGTTGGCCCGGGGGCCGTATTGTGGGAAATGTAATTGAGCACATCCAGGCGGGTGATGCCTTCGGCCTCCAGATAAAAGGCGGCATGGGAGTCTTTTTCCTGGAAAATGGAAGCCAGGATATCCCCCAGATTCACTTCTGCTTTTTCGGCGGAACGGGCATGGTTAATGGCCCGCTGGATCATGCGCTGGAACCCGATGGTCTGCTGGAGGACATACTCTTTATCCTCATCCATGGCCTCCATTTTTTCCTTGAAAAAAATATCCAGATTTTTCT
>JASFYZ010000281.1:0-5675 GCA_045046665.1 Desulfobacterium sp. | reverse complement strand
CCGGCCCGGAACCGTAGACGGCTCAATTGGCCGGTTCCTATTGCCCCTCGGGGGGGCTCTGCTGAGGTTGCCCGGAAGTTTTATTTTCTAATAAAAAAAATATATACGACATCAATCCGTATTCTTTCTATTTTTCCCAGCGGACGTGGTCGGCAATGACGCTGGTTAAATCCATTAATTCCATTTTCAGTTGATCCCCTGCAAAGGGATCTTCCATGGCGCATCCCAAATGAATCCTGCATTTGCCGCAAGAGGTGAGCATCGCATCGCTGTCAGTGTTTCTGCCCTGGGTCAGCCGCTTTACCTGGAGCGCCTTACTGAATGCGTCACACCCGATCCAGGCGCTGTTACCACAGCACAATGCTGTCTTGCCGTGATTTTGCATCTCCACAAAATTACCCTTGCTGAAACGCCGGATCAATTTTCGTGGCAGATCCCGCACCGTCTCCATGGAGTTTAACCGGCATGAATCCTGGTAGGTAAAGTTGACATCAGGATTTTCAATGGTCACGGCCCCCCTTTCCAGTTCTGCATCCAGAAATTCGTAGAGATGGGTCACCTTGAAGTTCAGCTCAATGCCGTTTTCTTTGTAGGTCTGAATAAAAGTTTTGTAGCATTCAGGGCAGGCCGTTATCATCTCTTCAATCCCAAGGGAGTTGAGATAATCGCCGTTGATCCTTGCAATTTTAAGAAAATTTTCCCGATCTCCAGACCAGAGAAGATCGTGTCCGCAGCACCGCTCGTTTTCAAGGATGCGGGGAGTGACATCAAAAAAATTCAACAACCGCAACCCATCATTGAGAACTTTGGCATTTTTAACCTGCTGATGATTCCTGAAAAACAGGTCAAAATAGGGTGCGCATCCCCCATAAAAAAGCGTTTTGCTCTCTGGATCTGTTTTAATGGTGACGGGAAGATCAGCCCACCGCTTTTGTTGAAGACCAGGGCTTGTCATGGACCGCATGAGCGAGTGGAAAAAACCGCCATGGGTCTGGTGGCTCTCTTTGCGATTAAAAAGCACACTCCTGAGATCCTGGATCAGCAGGGGAAAATTCACCTCGGAGGGGCACCGTTCATAACAGGTGCCGCAGGTGAGGCAGGACCAGATATTATTTTTAACATTTTCGGAATCTATCTCCCCTGCGATGAGACTTCCCACCAGGGTACGGGGGGAAAAATCTTTGCCGCACAGGGCCAGTGGGCACGAAGATGTACATTTGCCGCAATCCTGACAGGCGTAGGCATCGTGCTTTAAAATGATCTTTCGTATGGTCTCCCCGGTGGTGGCTGGGGCCATGTCAAGGAGATCCTGCCCGGGTTCGGAAAGCGCCTTTTCCGGGAAACCCTCTCCGGGGGCAGCGCTGACAATGGGACTTTTGCCAAGGGCTTTTATATCTGCAACAAAGTCAGCCAGAAAATTTTTCATGGGATCAACATCATCGGGCAGAAAGGTGGCAAGACGCAACCGCTCTCTGCCAAGGCCCAGCACCTCTATGATCTCCCTTGTATCTTCGGTGTTTTTAATGGCATTATCTGTTCCACTGCCATATCGACAAGCCCCCGGGGCACACCCTGCCAGGGCCACCCCATCAGCCCCCATCTCAAAAGCCTTGAACAACAGTGCCTTGCTGATCCTGCCTGTACAGGGGATACGAATCATCTTGATCTCTCCGGGAATTTTGTAGCCATCTTCCTGGAGGTCCTGGAAAGCCCCGTGGGGGGCCCAATTGCATAAAAACAGTACTATTTTATAATTTTCCATGGATCTTGCACCGCAACCTTTAACTTTTATGAAATTTTACAACAACATTTCCTCAAGTGAGCGTTCCAGAAACATCTGGTCCCGGTAGGGACTGTCCGCCGCATTGGTGGGACACACAGAGATACAATTGCCGCACCCCTTGCAAAAAGCCTCGTCCACAGATGCGGCCCATCCCCCCACACCATTGGGACTCAGGGCTATTGCCTGGTATGCGCATTCTGCCACACATCGACCGCATCCCCGGCACTTATCCGCATCCACAACCACGGTGAACCCCTTGTTTTTACGGGGACCCCTTGGCATGATGGCCGCTGCCAGCACGGCAGCCGAAGCGCCCTTTTTCCTGTTTGACACACTGATATTGGAAGGATCTGCAAGGAATATCCCCGGAATGGAGGTCATGCCCGGCATAATATAGGGTCGGCCCACCTTGCCCTTTTCTTGCATGGTGGAAGAGACGGTTCGGTAGGCAAGTTTCTGCTGGTGGAGGTACTTTATCTGCCGCCTTGAACGTTCTCCCATGATCACGGTGCCGGCATTAAACTCCTGGCGGTTTCCCTCTATGTCCACATTGATCTGGAAATTGCCCAGGGTGCCTGTCATATCCCGGACGGAGGAGCCTTTAAAACACAGAATATTGGGATGGGATACTTCCGTTGCAAGGGGTTTATCCGTGGCACCGAACATCACCACATCTGTGCCGGTTTCGGCAAGCATCATGGCACTTGTCACCGACGCTTCGGAATCCCCGATAACGGCTGTGGTAAAGTTGTAATTGCGCATGGGAGAGGAAAAGGGGCGCAGCTGTTCGGCCCTGCCAATGGAACGGGTGATCAGGCCTTTTAAGCGTTCAATGGCAAGGTTTCTGTCCTGTTTAAGTAAAGACAAGGCCTCCCCCCGGATATTGCAGGTCTCCACCATGGATCTGCCAATGCCGGTGCCTGTAAAAAGTCCGTGTTTAAGGCGGCTCCTCTGATCCGTACACGCGCTGCATACAAAGTTCAAGGGACAGCAGACGCAAGAAGCAAGGACAATGCGGGTAAGGGACTTTGTCCGTACTGTTTTAAGGATTTCGGAAATACCCTCCGGGGTACAGGCGGACATCATGGTGGTTGAATAAACCACAGAGTCATGGTTGATCAATGAGTCCACAAACTGATCCATGTCACCATCCCAGCCCAAAGAATCGTTACATCGACAGACAAATACCCCGGTTTTGACAGCCCCAGGGGAAAGAGAAGCCATGGGGGAGGCATGGGTAACCCCACTGCCCTTTCTGGACCAGGAACCGTTTTTCAGGAGAATCATGGCCTGGGATGCGGCGGCAAATCCCCGCATCATCATGGCATGGACATCGGGGTGTGAGGTTTTGGGACCATAGGCCCGGATGACGTCGTCTCCCTTTACGGCAGGTGCCATGGAAGGATCGGCCAGAATCACCACTCCGGCATGGACTGAAATTTCCTCCTCCTCTTGCCTGTGATCAATGGCCTTGATGGCACTACAGGCATCAACGCATTCCATGCATTCGGAGCAGACCCCGCACTGGAGGCATCGGCCTGCTTCTTGGATCACCTGCTCCTTTGAAAGCCCCAGGGCCACCTCGCCATATCCCTTTACCCGCTGTGCCACTGCTTCTTCTGACATCACAGCCCTTGGCACCACGGGAAGGGTCTCACAAATATCGGGAAATTCGTGCTGGGAAACCCGCTGGGTCTCTTCGTTGAGCCCAAGCTCATAAAGTTCGTTCAAGGCTTGCCTGGCGGCGGATTTACCCTGGGCCATGGCATGGACCACCGTGGCGGTTCCCCCTGCGGCATCACCGGCCACATAGATGTGGCTGCTTTTTGAACCGTTGTTTTGTGGGTACAGATAGCCATTTGCGTTGACTTTAAATCCCTTTCCGTCACTCAATTCTCCGTAGGCACCGGTCTGTCCGATGGCCACCAGAACAAGGTCTGCTGGCACGGAAAAGGGCTGCGCCCCC
The DNA here is from genome assembly GCA_045046665.1 of Desulfobacterium sp. GTDB lineage: Bacteria > Desulfobacterota > Desulfobacteria > Desulfobacterales > Desulfobacteraceae > Desulfocicer. The sequence continues at coordinate 1,926 of JASFYZ010000281.1, read as the reverse complement.
CCCATGATTTCAGGCCAGGCAATGCCCTCTTCAACGGGCTTTCCTGGCTGTGTGGGTTTGCAATTCACCCCAATTACCCTGCCGTTTTCTCCAAGGAATTCTATCACCTGACTTCTGTCTTGAATGGCGATACCCTCTTCCAGGGCCTCCCTTATTTCATCATGATCGGCGGGAATCTCATCTTTTCCAAACCATGACACCATGGTCACTTGTGAGCCCGTCCTTGACACCACCCGGGCAAGATCAAATGCGGCATTCCCATCCCCGATGACAATGACATTTTTGGGCAGGTCATGCTGTTCTTCTCCATGAAAGTCCGTGAGAAAAGAAAGGCACCCCTGAACCCCTTTAAGATTTTCCCCGGGAACCCCAAGTTTTCTGTCACACCAGGAACCCGTGGCCAGGATAATGGCATCATACTCTTTTTTAAGCCCGGTGAGATCTGATTCAAGATCCATGGGCCGGGAGGTTCTTATCTCCACCCCGGAGCCTTTTATATGGGCAAGTTCCCTTTCAAGGATGTTTCTGGGAAGGCGGTGGGGGCCGATGCCATACCGGAGCAGACCACCGGCCTCGGGTTTTTCCTCAAAAATAACGGCCCTGCATCCGTTGGAGACAAGTTCATGGGCTGCGGCAAGTCCCCCGGGTCCGGACCCGATGACAGCTATTCTTCTGCCCTCCACAAAAACAGGTTCCGGTCTGGGTGATTTGCCCTGATCTTCCTCAACATCGGCCAGAAAACGCTTGATGGCCCGGATGGACAGGGGCTCATCCACCTGGGTGCGCCGGCACTCATCCTCACAGGGGTGGGTGCAGATCCGTCCACAGATGCCCGGCAGAATATTTTGTTTTCGAATGAGGTCCAGGGCGCTTTGAAACCGGCCCTGACCTGCCAGGGCCACATATCCCTGGACATTAACCCCCAGGGGACACCCGGTGCTGCACAGGGGTGTTTTCTTCTTGTCAATGATGGCCCGGCCGGGAAGGCTTCTGCGGCTTATCACTGTTACGGGTTTGGTTCCATCCTCCAGGGTTACGGGGCAGGTATCCATACAACGCCCGCACAGGGTGCAGGTCTCTGTATCCACAAAGGTCTGCTCTTTTACCACGGAGACCTTAAACCCCTGCATGTTGTGCTTAATGCTGCTCACCCTTGCCGGAAGAATACAAGAGATGTCCGGGTTTCTCATGAGGCGGATGAGTCCTGGCCTGTGGGCATGGTTAAAGGGAACCCCGGACTTGAGGGTAAACTCGGTGCCAGCCAGTTTTTTATCCATGTCCGGGTCACAATCCACCAGGGTAACGGGAATACCAAGTTCCCCCAGCTTGTTTGCCGCCAGAATACCCGACGGCGTGGCCCCAATGACCATGACCCTGCGGAGACGATCTTTTTTACGCTTCATTTTTCTGCTCCTGTTTGGCCACTGGCTCTTTTTTCAAGTCCCTTGAGTTTGGACAGCCCATAATCAAATCCCAGGTTAAAGGCCTTGGTATTCATTTTTTCTGTGCCCTTGGGAACGGAGGAGGTAACGGCAAAAAGCGCGGCATCTTTGGTTACAAGTTCTGTAACTGCCGTGGTAAATCCCACCATGATGATATTTGCCATCATCTTTCTACCCAGCTCCTCTGCCATGCGGGTGGCGGGGATGGCAAAGCAAGGCCTGTCATCCAGGGGGTTCACAAGATCTTTGTCTGTGAGGAGAAAGCCTTCGGGGTTCAGGGACTGGTAGTATTTTTCATAGGCGGAATGGGACATGCACACCAGGATATCAGGGGTTGTAATATAGGGATATTGAATGATGGTATCTGAGATCACCACCTGGGCGCAGCAGGCGCCTCCCCTGGATTCCGGGCCATAGGACTGGACAAGGGTGCTCTCCTTGTCATCCTTTAACGCGGCAGCCATGCCGATGATGCGCCCGGCAA
>JASFYZ010000280.1:0-5062 GCA_045046665.1 Desulfobacterium sp. | reverse complement strand
ATTCCAATGCGGCTTTAAAAGGTATGAATGCTGGTGAAAGGAACGAAAAAAGGAATGCGTCGCCCCGGTTGGATCTGTTTTACAAGTACATCATGGCGGGTCCACTGGGCCGTGAGTTCCACGGTATCCATCTGGATAACCACATCATAAAAAAATCCCCTGGAGATCAGTCGGGTGACCACCCCCTCCATGGCATAGCAGGTATCCCTGGCCCCACGATTATCAGTGAGAATTTCTTCGGGTCTCAGGGCCATGTGTCCATGTTCTGCCCGGGGACGATTGCCATTGTGCTGGACCATGGAGGCCAGAGCTGGGGAGGCTGCGGGCAGGGTGTAAATGTTTTTCATGCCGGTGAACCGGGCGGTGAATGGTGAATTGGGTTGTTCAAAAAGCGCTTTGATGGTGCCGGTCTGTTCAATGACACCGTTTCTGATGATGGCACCGTTGCTGGCCAGGAACAGCACATCGGAAAAATTGTGGGACACCATGACAAAGGTGGTGGAAAATTCCTGGTGAAGGGATTTGAGCAGATATTTCAAATCATCCTGGAGCATGGGATCAAGCGCAGACAGGGGTTCATCCAGAAGCAGTATGCCCGGATCCAGGATCAGGGCCCGGGCCAGGGCCGTGCGTTGTTTTTCTCCACCACTTAAGGTGCCCGGGTGTCGGGTCAGAAGATGGGACAGATTCATTTGATCCACCAATAGATCAAAGCGCTGTGAAACCCTGAAGGGGGAAATATCATGGTACCGGATCCCATAGAGAATATTTTGTTTTACGGTCATGTGGGGAAACAACGCAAAGTCTTGATACACAATGCCCATGTTTCTTTTTTCCGGGGGAAGGGCGTTGATATCTTTATCGTCTACGGAAATGGTGCCGGAGGTGATGGGCATTAATCCCATGATGGCTTCTAAAAGTAAAGATTTTCCAGAACCTGTGGGACCCAGTACGGCAAAGAAATCATTGGTGGGAATGGAAAGATCAATGTGTTTCAGGGAAAAGTTGGGCAGATCCAGGTAGACATCAGAAAGGGTGATCATCTATCCCGCCTTTCCCTGGACAGGAGGCGCAGGGTGATAAAAAGCAGCAGGGAAATGAGGATGAGCCAGAAGGCCACGCATTGTGAATATTTCAGACCATAGGCGGTGAAGCGTTCGTAAATGAGCACCGGAGCCGTCATAGGGTGATAGGCCACAATGACAACGGCCCCGAATTCACTGATAGCCCGGGCTGTACACATCACCGCCCCCAGTATTATTTGTCGCCACACCATGGGAAAGGTGACCCTGAAAAAGGTGGCACCCATGCCTGCACCCAGGCTGCGGGAGGCATTTTCCAGGCGCAGGGGAATATTTTCAAATCCGGATTTAACGGTGTTGACGTAAAAAGGGGCTCCCACAAAGGTCAGCACCATGACAATGCCAGTGATGGAGCCCATGATTTCCACATTGAATATTGCCAGGAGCTTTCCCGGCAGGGTGTTTCTCCCAAACAGGCTTAAAATGGCAATGCCGATGACCGGGTGGGGAATCATGATGGGCAGATCCACCAGCCCTTCAATGATGTTTTTGCCTTTAAAGGACTTTCGGGCCAGAAGATAAGCAAGGGGGGTGCCAAACAACATGGCCATTAGGGTGGCCATGAGGGCGGTGAAAAGGCTTCGGCCCAGGGCCTCCTGAACGGTCTTTTCCTTGATGGTGAAGATGAGGTCAGCGATTTCTGGTGTGGTAATCATCCTGCCCAGGGGCAGGATGATCAAAAGAACCAGGGGAATGCTTAAAAGGATGGAAAAAAACCAGAAATACTCCGACCCCCTGGTAGAGGAAGGCAATTTTAATAACAACTTAATTTTTGACCTCGACAAGTCCCTGCAATGATCCCGGCAGGCTGGTCTTGATCTCATCGGTGGTTACCCGTGCAGGAATAAAGGGGGGTTGACCCATATTCTTGAGGATTTTAAGCCCCCCTGTAGGAGAGAGCAGGTAGTTAAGAAAGGCCTCTGCAGCTTCGGGGTTGGCAGAAGATTTGATCATGCTGATGCCGTAGGTGCAGGATTTTCCTTTTTTGGTTTTCCAGGTCCCTGGTTTTTTACCGGTGACCTTTACCTCTGCCTGTTTGTAAAAAGGATCATATTTATAGTTGCCAAGGTTGATGTGATCGTTGAGCTTTACATATTTAAGCCCATGCTGCACGGCCACAGAGAGATATTCCCAGGCATAGTCCATGTTGCCGGTTTTCAACAGATTCACCAGCTCCACGGATTTGGGACGGACATTTTTCATGGGACGGTTGGCAAGGAGTTCTTCATAAAGTCCCGGGATGTTGTAAAATTTTTCCGCCAACTGCAATACCATGAGGCTTCGATAACCACAGGGGTCCAGGTTGGGATCGGAATGGCCCCATACCACGCCTTTTTCCCTTAGAATTTCGTGCCAGTTATCAGCTGAAACGGTGTCGCTGTGTTTGCTCTGGTCTGTGTAGCACAATACCAGTTGGTTGGTGGCAAAGCGGATGTTCCAATCTGCAAAATCCGGCATGAGGGTGTTATCTATGACCTTATAGTCGGCTGATGCCATGATGTCTGCGGATTTCCCCACCTCTGAGATGAGTCTTGCCATTTTGGTGCTGCCCCCTGCTTCCCGGAGAACGTCGACTTCTGGGAATTGTGTTTCAAATGCTTTTTCCATGGCCGCAAATGGAACAGAAAGACTGCCAGCATGGAAGATAATCAGCTTGCCGTTGGGAGCAGCGTAAAGAGAGGCTGCCTGGAGTATTAACAGCAGGGAAAGGGTTATTTTAAAAATTAATGAGTTAATAGAACGTTTTGATTTCATTAGAATCCTCTTTGATTCACCGTTTTATTGCGGGCATTAACGCCATGGTGGTATGGACATCAATATGAGTAAATACTCATCTATCTAAAGGCCGTATGGATTAAAGTCAAGAATGTTTTTTGAATTTAACGCTTTTGGGTAAGAGAATGACAAATATTAACTATAATTAACTTTTGAGGAGGGGCAGAGGGGGGCAGAGTGCGGTGCTAATGTTTTAACGGCCTTCGCAATTACGGATCTATCGGCGGGTGTCCAGGCCCTGAAAGAATCAAGGCCTGGGCATTGAGTTAAAGGGCTACGGTTGTTCCCAGCCCCATGGCTTTTGCCTTTTCAAGGATAAGGGTGGCCACGGCCAGATCCTGAACAGCATTGCCCACGGATTTAAAAAAGGTGATGTCATTGGGGGTCAACCTTCCTGGTTTTTTACCCGGTACCAGCTCCCCCAGTTCTGCAATTATATGATCTTTGGTGATGATGCCAGCAGTGATGGGCTGGATAAGATCCCCAGCTTCGGCGCAGCACCCGGCTTTTTGATCCACAAATACCCGGGCCCGTTTCACCGTTTCTGAAGGCACTTCACACATGTCCGGCCGATAAGAACCCACGCCATTGATGTGGGTACCCGGTGTGATCATGGCATCTTCAAACACCGGTGTTAAGGAGGTGGTGGCTGTACAGATCACCTGGGATGTGGCCAGGGCCGTGGCAGGGTCAGTCACTGAGACCTCAATGGATAATTTTTTGGCCATCTCTTTTGCAAATATTTGGGCATTCTGGCTGGATCGACTGATGACATGGGCCGTTTTAATGGGCCTCACCGCGCATACCGCCTCTAACTGGGTTCGTCCCTGGATGCCAGCCCCGATAATGGTGACGGTGTGGGCATCTTTATGGGCCAGGAGATCCGTTGCCAGGCCGCTACCAGCCCCGGTGCGTATGGCTGTTAAGATTTCTCCATCCATGATGGCCAGGGGTTTTCCGGTTTCGGCATCCAGTATCTGCATCATGGCATGGATCAGCGGCAGGTTCTTCTGGGGGTTGTTCTCAAAAACAGTAACGGTTTTAAGACCTATGTGGCGGTTTTGGGGAAGGTACACCGGCATGAACAGCGCGGTTCCCCGGGATTCCGGGATGGGCATTTGGGTTCTTAGCGGCACCTGGGCTTCATGGGAGGATAATTGAGTAAACGCCCCTTTCATGGCCTCAATGGCCGATGGCATATCAAGACAGATGGCGACTTCTTTTGCCGATAGAATTAGAATTTTGTTCGGGGTCACATTCAGCTCCTTTTTAAACTATTCACTATTCTATTTTCTATGGGGTCGGGCCACAGTAACATGTTAATTTAAAACGAGATACGTTCTTTTTTGGGCTATATACTACTCTTAAAATGGTATTTTGGGGCCTTAAAATATCATTTTACCGACCCCATATGCACATATATATGTTAAAGCTACCTGGGATATGAAACGCCCAGTTCTATTGCGGCTTGATTGAGACGTCGATCAAAAGTCCAAAGAACAACATTGCCGATAAGTGCGGAAGCTAACAAATGAATATCTACGTATCCAAGGCCACGCCCCATTAGTAAATTGTTTTCGATAAATTCCATAGCTTCTATAGTCTCAACAACAGGTGTTGATGGAAGTGCCTGAAGAAGCATTAAGATTTCCGCTCGATTACCTAAGTTACCACAGGCTAATTCTCCGATAATAAAGGGATGGCAAGCAATAAAGCCGATATTTAAATGAGAAATAAATTCAGCATTAAATTCTCTGAAATGTTTGATCCAGACATTTGTATCGGCAAGAATCATTTCATAGCTCCGATCTACGTCGACTTGGCATCCGGATGTTTTTCTCGCTTCCTCCAAGAGCAGCCAAACGCTTACTACTCTCCAAACTAATCAGGGCTTCAAGCCCCTTGCGGACAAGCGCTGTTTTTTCATTTATTCCTGTGAGCTTTGAGGCTCTTTCGACAAGCGCGTCTTCAATATTTAACGTCGTTCTCATTTCGGTTCCCTCCTTTTCTATCTATGCATCATTTATGCATATCAATATGCGCTAAAAATATGAATTGTGCAAGATATTTTAAGAAAGCTAATGTTTGATTCACCTGCAAAGTCGACTGGCTTGGGAAGTGAATAGCAAAGTGGTGGTAATAATTTACATGCCTATATATGAAACTAAATTTTTGCAAAGCACAATATATGGCATTGTTAATTC
>JASFYZ010000279.1:0-3721 GCA_045046665.1 Desulfobacterium sp. | reverse complement strand
AGCACTCTGGAGAGTCGGTATGAAGCCCATTTATATTGGGTATATTATTTTTCATGAACGCCCTTATGACTCACGAGTAAAGGAGATTGCTTTGTCAATTCGTAAATCCATATCCGTATTAATTATTGCTTTTATTATTTTAATATCCACTCACCCGGCGGTGTTCAGTGCTGAAAAACTCACCATATTGACCACCAATGATCACCATGGCCATTTTATGGCCAACCGCAAGGGCGAGTATGGCATGGCCGCCCGGATGACACTGGTGGAGAAAATACGCCGGGAGGTGCAGGACAATGGCGGCCATCTGCTGCTGCTTTCCGGGGGGGACATCAACACAGGGACACCGGAATCAGATTCTCTTAAGGCAGAGCCCGATATCAAAGCCATGAATCTCATAGGGTACAATGCCATGGCCGTGGGCAATCATGAATTTGACAAAGGGTATGAAGTATTAAAACAGCAGATGCAATGGGCCAATTTCCCCTTTTTATCCGCCAATATTCTTTGGGAGAAAAGCCAAAAACCGGCATTCACCCCTTATATCATTAAAAAAATGGGGACCCTGCGTGTGGCAATTGTGGGCCTGTCCACCACAGATACTCCCATGCGCACCAGTCGAGAGAATGTGAAAGGACTAATATTCAAAGAACCGGTAAGCGTAATTCAAAATTTGATGCCAACATTGAAGCAACAAAGCGACATGATCATCGTGGTAAGCCACATGGGGTTTTATAAAAATGGAAACCATGGCATTGACGCCCCGGGGGATGTAACCCTTGCACAAAAAGTTGATGGTATAGACTTTATTGCCGGGGGCCACACCCACGAAGCATTGACATCCCCTGGCAGAATCAACAAGACGCTCATTGTCCAGGCCGGAGACTGGGGTCGATATCTTTCCCGCACGGATTTGGAATATTCCCGGGAAACGGGGGTGGTTTTAAAAAAATATCAATTGATTCCCATTAATTTGGCAAATAAAAACAAAACCGACAGCCCCGAAGATCAAACAACGGATCACATGGTCCGGGAAAAGATTTTTCCAAATGTGGAGATGGCAGCCCTTCTTGCTCCCTATGCGGAGAAGGTTGAAAAACAATTACAACAACAGATTGGCTCTGTGGACGGTTATTTTGAAGGAGACCGTGATGTGATTCGAAGCCAGGAAACCAATCTTGGTAATCTGGTGGCCTATGCCATGGCATCCATTGCAGGTTGCAATATAGGTATTCAAAACAGTGGGGGCATCAGGGACAGTTTGGCAAAAGGGCCAATAACCTTCCGGGATCTTATAAAAATTCATCCCTTTGGCAATACCATCAGCCAGGTGACCCTCATTGGCAGTGAACTGAAACTATACCTGGAAAAGGTGCTCTCCCTTCCGGCAGGACATGGTAGTTTTGCCCAGATATGGGGGGTTACTGCCACCCTTCAGGGGGAAAAAATAGTAAAGCTTAGCATCAACGGACAACCGGTGGAGGATGAAACTCTTTATAAACTGGCTCTTAATAGTTTCATTGCCACCGGTGGGGACGGGTACCCTGACATGTCTGAACATTTTTCCTATGTGGATACCGGGTACACCATGGACCAAGCCATCATTGCCCTGTTTGAACAACGCAAAACCGTTACCACCAGTGAATTCCAAGCAAAAAATCGTATTAAACGATTGTAATCCTTCATTTAAAATGATTCATAACATGATGTCTCAAAAATACACAAACGAATTTTTTACAGGCTCATCAAAATTAAAATCGCCACCTCTTTAAAAAAATAATTCCTTTTTATTCCCAAGTGTGTTATTAAGTCTGGTTCCATAAACCGCAGGCTTGACGGCCTGTGGTTTTTTTATAGCATACATGGCAGTAACTACCTGCCACAACGAAAAACGAAAGTCCTTTCATTCCAGCACGTTGGTAAGACTTTCATATAAAAAATGCATCACCAGGGTGCCGCCAGCAGAATCTTCAGGGTCGGTATGATACAATTTTTTATAATACAAACATCAGTGCCCGTGGCTGCCCTGGCCGATAAAATTAAATCAAATAAGGATAAAAACATATGATCTCTACCAACAACATCACCCTTGCCTATGGCAAACGGGTTCTATTCAAAGACGTTAATATAAAATTTGCACCAGGCAACTGTTATGGTCTCATTGGAGCCAACGGAGCCGGGAAATCGACCTTTTTGAAAATTCTTTCAGGGGATATTGAATCTGATTCTGGCACCGTCTCCGTGGGTTCAAGGGAACGCATTGCCATCCTGCGCCAGGACCACTTTGCCTTTGACGAAGAAACAGTGTTAAACACCGTCATCATGGGCCACAAAGAACTCTACACCATTATGGCCGAAAGGGATGCCCTGTATGCCAAGCCGGACTTTTCCGAAGAAGACGGCATCAAATCCGGGGAGCTTGAGGTAGAATTTGCAGAAATGGACGGCTATGATGCCGAACCAGAGGCTGCGGTGCTGTTAAACAACCTGGACATTCCCGAATCCCTGCACCAGAAAAAAATGAAGGATCTGGAAGGCGGGGAAAAGGTCCGGGTGCTCCTTGCCCAGGCCCTGTTCGGCAACCCGGATGTGCTGTTGCTGGATGAGCCCACCAATAACCTGGACATCAAATCCATTGCCTGGCTGGAGGATTTTCTCTACCGGTTCCAGAACACGGTGATTGTGGTGTCCCATGATCGTCATTTCATGAACCAGGTATGCACCCACATTGCCGATATTGACTTTAGCCAGATTGCGGTGTACGTGGGCAACTATGATTTCTGGTACCAGGCAAGCCAGCTAAACCTGAAGCAAAAACAGGCGGAAAACAAAAAGGTGACCAACCGGGCCAATGAACTAAAGGCCTTTATCCAGCGTTTCAGCTCCAATGCCTCCAAATCAAAACAGGCCACCTCCCGGAAAAAATTGCTTGAAAAACTCACCATTGAAGACATGCCGGTCTCCTCCCGAAAGTATCCCTTTATCTGCTTTACCCCGGAACGATCCTGCGGCAATGTGATTCTGGAAGTGGAGGGCTTGTCCAAGACAATTGATGGCGAAAAGGTGCTGAACGATGTGAGTTTCATTGTGAACGGCGGGGACAAGATCGCCTTCATGGGGGCCAACAGTGTGGCCAAAACCACTTTGTTCCAGATTCTGGCAGGAGAGCTGGAGCCCGACAGTGGCAGCTTCCGCTGGGGCATCACCATCAGCCACTCCCTCTTTCCCAAGGAGCACAGCGCTTATTTTAGTGGTGACTGCAGCCTTATCCAATGGCTTTTGCAGTTTGCCCCTCCCACGGAAGGAGAAAGCTTTGCCCGGACATTTCTGGGTCGCATGCTCTTTTCCGGTGAAGAGGCCACAAAAAAAATCAATGTCCTCTCTGGTGGAGAAAAGGTGCGATGCATGCTATCACGGATGATGCTGGCCGAATCCAACGTTTTGATGCTGGATGAACCCACCAACCATCTGGATCTGGAGTCCATCACCGCGCTAAATGACAGCCTGGCGAAATTCAAAGAGGTAATTCTGTTTACGTCCCACGACCACGAATTTGTCAATACCGTGGCCAACCGCATCATTGAGATCACCCCCGGTGGCGTCATTGATCGGTTCATGACCTTTGAAGACTATCTTAAAAGTACGGAAGTTGCCAAACTCCGGGAAGCCATGATGCAAAAGGCTGCCTGACCCCTGCATTGAAAGAAACGAAATAAAATAT
>JASFYZ010000278.1:0-13478 GCA_045046665.1 Desulfobacterium sp. | reverse complement strand
AAGACGGACCTCCCAGAACTATGGGGGCGAGTTGGCGTATATGTTTCAAGGGAAAAAAGCGGTTCTATTTACCCGCATATGAACAAATTACATCTTTGCATACCCGAAAGCTTCGGGAAGGGAAACTTAAATGAAAAATATGCTGACACGCCTGGTGATAATATTGCTGTTCACAGCAGTTCTTTTTTATGGGACTGAAACCTGGGCTCAAAAAAGCGGGTCGGTATCCCGGGACTCAATGAGAACCATTGTCGATTTGGCCGGTAATGAAATTGCTTTGCCCCCGGCAAAAGACCTTCGCCGGATTGTGATTATCGCTCCACCCCTGGTCTCCACATTCGTCTCCCTGGGTATTTCCGGGGCCCGCATCGTAGGAGCTCACAAAACCGCCTTTGATGATGCAAATCATGAGCTTTTGGACAGAGTGCTGCCCTATTGGAAAGAGATCCCCACCGATTTCATTGCCGGGTATACCGCCAACACGGAAGCACTGCTGAACCTTCATCCTGACATCATATTCGTATATGGAAATTTCCAGAAAAAAGGTCTTCAAACAATTGGGATTCCCATTGTTGATTTTTTCACCACGAACTATGACAACGAATTCTGGTCGGTTGCCATCGAAAAACTTATGAAAATAATTTTTCAGATGGAAAACTCTCGGAGTTCGGTGGAAAATGAATGGAAAAAAACACATGAGCGGATTGAACCGGTTTTGAAAAAGATGACGGGAAAAAAGTCCAGAGGGCTTATGATTCTGAACAATACTATAAATAAAATAACGATCAGAGGCGGCGGAACCTATGGTGACGACTGGCTTGTCAAAAGTGGTTTGACCAATGTTGCCGCTCATTTGAAAGGAGAGGGCAAAGAGGTTAGCATGGAACAAATTTACCGGTGGAACCCCGACGTCATTTATGTCTTCCGGGGAAGGCCAGCTTCCGACTACCTTGGAGATCGCATTGAAAATCAGGACTGGTCATTTGTAAAAGCGTATAAGCAGAAAGCCATCTATGACTGCCCCCGGGGAATGATGAATTGGGGGGCTCCCAATGTGGATTCACCCCTGATGCTGCAATGGATGGTATCGAAAAATTATAAAGGAGAATTTGATGGAGTAGCGTTTCCTGCCATCATGAAAACCTATTATCATAACCTGTTCGGTATTTCATTGTCCCACGATATCATCCAGTCGATTCTTTTTCCCAATGGTCAATGAAAAGCCATGTTACCCTGAACTGTCCCTGTCATTTACTGATGGAGAGAGGTGCTCTTGTGACAGTGAAATCGACCCTTGACCGGAGGATATAACCCACATGGCAGTAACCACCTGCCATAACAAAGATTGAAACCCTAACCTGGACAAGCCAGAACCAAAAAGGGTTTCTAATTCTTTTGCCCAAAAAACACGAAAATAAGAGATAAGAATCTAATAATTCCAGCTTTTTGGACGGAGTTTTATATGAAAAGCGAAAACAGAATGAACTTTAAAGACAGAAATCCAATTGATGGAAAACAACAAATGGGGTGGATAGTACCCCTGGTACTGATCGTTCTGCCAAGCATCATTTTTTTTGTTTCGATCTGCCTTGGTCGATATGAGGTTTGTCCGAAGAAAGTCTTGTCCATTCTCACCTCCGGGTGCCTGTTCCCGGATATGAATTACAGGGACATTGAGGAGATGGTCATTATCAATGTAAGGTTACCCCGGGTGCTGCTGGCCATGGTGGTCGGGTCCGGTCTTGCTGTGGCAGGGGCCGCATTTCAAGGCATCTTTGGAAATCCTCTGGTAAGTCCCCATATTTTGGGCGTCACATCCGGTGCCGGGTTCGGTGCCGCTCTGGGGATTCTGATTTCGGGCAGCATGGGGGTGGTTCAGCTCTCTGCCATTGTTTTCGGCATGATGGCCGTTTGTCTGGTTTACATGATCAGTCACCTCAGCAATGGCTCCCGCCTTTTCGTGTTGGTCTTATCCGGGATTATCGTGGGCGCACTTTTTACCGCCTTGATTTCCCTGGTGAAATTGGCAGCCGATCCCGATGATAAATTACCGAGCATCGTGTTTTGGCTGATGGGAAGCCTGGCAGGGGCTTCATACAAGGATTTGTTAGTGGGAACCACCTTGATTTCGGTGGGTGTTCTTATCCTGTTGTTGCTTCGGTGGCGCATGAATATTTTATCTTTAAGCGAAGAAGAAGCTCAGTCCCAGGGTATCAATGTCAATGGTTTGAGATTGACGGTCATTGCCACGGCAACCTTGATTACGGCATCGGCGGTGTCGTTGTGCGGAATCATCGGTTGGATCGGTTTGATCATTCCCCATGTGGCCAGAATGGTGGTGGGACCTGACCATAAAAAATTACTTCCGGCATGTGTTCCCATTGGCGGATTTTATCTTTTGCTCATAGATGATGTGGCCAGGGCAGCAACGTCGGTTGAGATTCCTTTATCCATTCTCACCGCCCTGATCGGTGCGCCGTTTTTTGCTTATCTATTGAAAAAAACAGGAGGGGGGTGGAAATGAAGCTGGAGGTCAGGGAAGGTAGTTTCCGATATGGAAACGGAAAGGTTTTATTTGAAAAAATATCCTTCTCATTGAAAGAGGGAGAAATTCTCACCATACTCGGAGCCAACGGCGTGGGAAAAACTACACTGCTCAAGTGCATCACCGGAATGATGCCGTGGAAGTGCGGAAGAACCATCCTCGATGGAATGCCCCTTGATACAATGAAAAAGTCATCCATCTGGCAAAGGATCAGTTATATTCCCCAAAGCCACAGTGTGGTGTTTCCCTATGAGGTCCTGGAAATGGTACTTATGGGTAGAGCCCCTTATATAAATGTTTTTTCCATGCCTTCCAGGGAGGATATCCGTATCGCAGAGCAAGCACTTGAAACTGTTGGCATCTCTCATCTGGCCAGTAAACCCTGTTCGGAAATCAGCGGTGGAGAGCTGCAGCTGGTACTCATGGCAAGGGCTCTGGCTTCAGAACCCCTTGTGCTTATCCTGGATGAACCCGAATCACACCTGGACTTCCGAAACCAGTTGGCAATGTTCAACCTGTTAAAAAGCCTTGCAGAAAAAAAGAAACTCAGCTGCATCATCAATACCCATTATCCGGATCATGCATTGAGAATCTCCCATAAAACATTGATGCTGGCGGATGGGAATCAACATCTTTTTGGAAGCACCCATGAGGTGATCAATGAAGCCAATATTGAATTGTTTTTCAGGGTCAATACAAAAATAGTGACCGTAAAGCAGAATGGAAAAAATATCAAAAGCATTGTAGCCCTTTCCCTTGAGTAATAAATAATCAAATTCCACCATCTCTTGTTTATTTCCTGACACTTGAAACGCTATAAGAATACTTTGTGCCCCGGCTTCTTTTACCATCATCTCAAACAGCATGGGCAACTTTGACGGATACTGGATTTTCGCATCCCGGTATTCGTCCATCAGGTTATCAAGCTCGGCCAGTTCATCATAAAAACATGCTGTTGTCTGGGCCGGGGGGAAATGATCAAGGGTACAGGCGGCTGATCTTCGTTTGGCTTGGGTGCCCTCACCTGGATCATGGGCATCCCAGGCCGGACAGGATTGTTTTCCGGCCATGAGCGTTATCACAATGGCATCTGCATTAACGGCCGCATCAACAAACCTTGCCTGCCTGTCAGGATCTCCTTCCAGCTGGGTCCGCCGGAGTCATCAGGCCGTGGCATACAAGAAGAGATTCGCTGTAGACTCGGGAAGCCCCATTGCGCTCCTGACGTGGATAGTCCACGAGCCAGATGGGCCGTCGTAAGGCGGCTATATGCCTTTGGGGTGTCTTGTCAGGCATAGTTCTCAGAGGTTGGGAAAGCCAGCCACGCGCCTTTATACCGCGACGACGGTGAAGGCACGGGTAGCCCATAAAGGAAACTCGTTCCGGACATGTAGGGCTGGATAATACGAGCAAACCTCACTGCGGGGAATAGCCATTGGATCTTGTAACGGGTAACTGTGAAGATCCGCGCGAAAGCGAGTGCAACCGAAGAACCGGATGCGGGAAAACCGCACGTCCGGGACTGTGTGGGGGCGCCGGGTGACCGGCGTTCCTACTACGAGATGCCCTAAGAACATGAACTCTTGAAAAATGTATACCATGGATATATACTTAGTGTATGGATAAGATATACAAAGAAATCTTAAATCAATGTGAAGGCTTTGATTGGGACAAAGGAAACATCAAAATTTAAGAACACAGACGAAGAAAAAGAGTTTTAGGAAATTCATGACTCGACGGATTACATTAACTGGAAAAAATCTGGCACAACCAGCGGGTGAAGCGGACAGCAAGGGTCTCCTTCTTTTTAAAGCTTAAAAAACTTTTAAATGGTGTGCTTTCAATTAACGTTTTTGGAAACCCTTGCTGCCCGTTATCCAAACGTTAACATTTTTCTCTCAAGCAAGGAGTGTGTAATGAAAAAGAGTAAGCCTCGTGTATTGTTTTTATCTCATGGAGGAGGCCCCCTGCCACTTCTCGGGGATGAAGGGCACCACGAAATGGTGGAAAACCTGATAAAAATTGCAACTAAAATAAAGAAGCCATCAGCCATTATCGTAATAAGTGCACACTGGGAAGAAAAAATAGTCACCATTACTTCTGGGGCGAATCCAGCACTTATCTACGATTATTACGGATTTCCAGAAGAGTCTTACGATATTGAGTATCCTTGTCTCGGAGAACCTTCTCTGGCTGATCAGGTTTTCGAATTATTAAGTAACGGAGGTATCGAAGTTAGGAAAGATCAAGGAAGAGGCTTTGATCACGGTTTATTTGTTCCATTGAAAATAATGTATCCTAATGCTGATATACCTTGTATTCAACTATCTCTCGTTCAAAGTCTTAGCCCTGTGGAACACTTAAAAATTGGCAAAGTACTCTCAGGTGTAAATCATGATGATTTACTTATCATCGGCTCGGGATTTTCATTTCATAATATGAAAGCCTTTTTTACTACAGAAACCAGTGAATCAAAAGCAATGAATGAATCTTTCGAGAAATGGTTGATTGACACCTGTTCAAATCCCAGTATTGAAGAAGAGGAAAGAACTCAAAGACTCTCAAATTGGGAGCAGGCTCCCTTTGCAAGGTATTGTCATCCCAGAGAAGAACATTTATTGCCATTGCATGTGTGTTATGGTTTTGCCCAAACTGCATGTAGTGAATATTTTAAATTAAATATAATAAATAAACAATCGAGCGCCTATCTCTGGTAATCAATGCAAATCGGGTAAAGGCGGTTTTTTATCCCGCCCTCCCCACAACATTTCATCAAGGTCACCGGGCCTGAGCCGGGTAATGAATTTTCATCCACTGTTCTTTGACAGGTATCAACCTTTGTTCAGCCGGCCATTTATTGCTCATTCCGGTTTGCGTAGCCTTGGTTCGTGCAAGATGCCACGTCCCTTTACGGCTGATCGCTGTCATGATGGCCTGTCCTTTGGAAGTTCCCAGCTTTAGAAGATTGCGGATTTTTGTCCTTGCATAGCGCCACTGTTTCCAGTAACACATCCGTATCCGGCGGCGGAGCCATTCGTCCAATTCCGGGATAGATCGATAAGTACCCGAGCATATATTCCTCAAAATAAAATCCAGAGATATCAACGATATATATCCATCGAATACTGAAAAACATATGTGTGGGTACTTAATACTCCAAGATCCCGTAATAGTTCATCCAGCCCCGCAAATATTCCGCCAGCTTCTTATAGCGGTATTCCATGGAAACAAACCAGCTCATTCCGGTAAAGAGGGTATCCGCAGCTTGAGGTGTTTCGGATACGGATCAGGTGCCATGATTATTTAAGTTTATTAATCTTGCAGGGAAATCCCCGCATATGCACAGAACCGCTGATGGGATCTGTAAAGTCATTTTTATACAAAAGGTTCACATTGGCACCAGAAGATGAAAAGACGTCACTGCCGGGCAAGCCCAATTCCGGGCAGGCCTGCCACCATCCGTGCTGGGTGCAGACGACATCCGGGGCAATACCGTGGCTCAGTCTGGCTTGAAGTGTGATCTTGCCGTATACGGTTTCCAGAGCCACGGGGTCCCCCTGGGCAATCCCCATTTTATTTGCCTTTTTCTCATTGATTTCCAAAAAGGGATACGGATTCAGTTTTCTTAAAGATGGGATGGCCCGGTGCTGGGAATGGCAATACCCCCGTAGTTTTGAATTAATAAGGAGAAACGGGTAGTCGGATGTTTGGATTCCGGCGGCCTGGAAAATGTCGCAGGGATTTCTCCATTCCGGAACAGGTGCCTGCCCGATCTCCTTTAAGTGCTGGGAAAACAGCTCCACACGGCCGGTCATATTCCCAAATCCGTCTTTTTTATATTTTTGATAGTCACGGGGACCTTGGACAAAGATTCCGCCGCCCGCCTTTTTTAAATCCGCCAGCTCAATATTAAGGGGTGCCAGCATGCTTTCAAAGGCGGCATCCAATTTCCCGTCCCAAAAATCCTCAGAAAACCCCAGACGTCTGGCAAGCTCGAAAATGATCCACAATTCGTCTTTGCTTTCACCCTGTGGGGCAGCAGCAGGCTCGCGCCACTGCAATACCCAGTCTTCCTGAAAATCAAGGGGATATCCCATACGGCCTGTCTCCCAGAAACTTGCTGAGGGCAGGACAATATCTGCAAATTCAGCGGTGGGATTAATGGTAAGGTCAATATGAACGTGAAAATCCAGTTTCTTTAATGCCTTCGCCGTCATCTTGCTGTCTGGATTGGCTGAGACTGTGTTGGCCCCAAAGACGATAAGTCCTTTTACAGGATAGGGATCTGCCTGTTCAATGGCCTTGCATACCAGGTATGGCGGAACCGACATGATACATGCGGCAGGCCCCAATGGATGCACAGACAGGGCCATATTTTTATTAAACATTTCTGGGGTGATAAATTCAAATCCAAACGGATAGTCCAGCGGGGGAACCGGAGAATGCAGGGTATTGCCCCCTTTTTTGTCCCAGTCCCCGGTCAGTGCATAAAAAATACATATGGCCCGGTTGGTCTGGGTGGCATTCAGGTTTTGCTCCACACCGTTAAACGAAAACCAGGATGACGGCCCGTTTTCAGCCATCATGTGGACCGCTTTTTCCAGAAGGTCGCCGGAAACCGATGTCTGGGCCTGTACAAACTCAGGCGTGTACATGGCCACGGATTCTTTGAGCAGTGAAAAAACCGTTTTACAACTGGCCAGCGCTTGATTGGGCAGTTTAATCTCACCATTCCATTCAAGACAGGGACGGCAATCCAATTTTGATCCGGGTGTGAAGGGCACGGGCGTGTTGTTGGCCTCATCCACCATCCAGAATGAATCCCGGGTCTTTTTGGAAGATTTGTCACAAAAGGCCCGGGCCAGATCTTTGGTGTCGTTTCTCACCAATAGGGGCGCATTGGTCCAGTTTCGCACAAACCCATCATCATAGAGCTTGTGCTTGAGCATCAGATGAATCATACCCAGGGCCAGTGCGCCGTCGGTACCCGGTTTGACCTGGAGCCAAACATCTGCCTTGGCTGCAACGTCGGTTAACCGGGGATCAATTACAATGATTTTGGCCCCGTTTTTCCGGGCGGTTTTGATTTGACAGTTAAAGGCATTCATTGTGGTCTTGGGATTATGGCCCCAGAGAAGAATGGACTTGCTGTTTTTGAAATCCGGCCACCCCGCTGCAAACTCGTCTCCGGGTTTGCCAAAGGTCAATGCCGATCCATTGTCCCTGTGCCAATTGCAGATATGGGTTGTCGTCATATGGTTGGGTGTCCCGTAGAGGTTGGCAAGCCGCCTTATAAATGAGGAGATCTCCCACATGGGTGACGAAACATTGGTCTGTGAAAAGATAAAAGCCTCTGCACCGTGCCTCTCCTTTATTTGCTGCATTTTATCCGCCACCGTATCCAACGCCTCCTTCCAGCTGATCCGTTGCCATCCGGGATCATCAGCGCCTTTGGGGGCGGTGCGCTTGAGGGGATATCTGAGCCTGGCATTGTTATATACCATCTCAGGTCCGGCCAGCCCTTTGGGGCAAAGGGGCCTGTAAAACCGATGGAGCCTGTCCGGTGTCACTTTGGTGAATTTGCCGTTTTCAATATGTGCCACAACCGGGCAGTTGCTGAAACACTGGGCGCAATAGGTACGGATTTTTTGGGTCAATGGGCTGCCTGGGGACAGATCACTCATATTGAACTCCTTTTATTGGTCTGATATTCGGATGACGGGTGGGGTTGGCCCAATACTTCATTTGCGATGTCAGCTTTTGCTGGGCGCAACAACAACTAACTCCAAAATAAGCTGTATTAGTTTACTTCTAACTTCGTTGTAAATGTTTAAAAAAAATCCGAACAATGCGGCCCCCTGCCCGCTTTTTGCCCGGCATCACTTCATCAAAAATTAAATTTGTCCGCCACCTTGCCAAACAGCCTGATAAATTCCTGCCTTTCGTCCGGTTCAAGGGATTGCAGAATGTGGCGATTCTGCCTTTCATCCAGCTCCATATGGGCAGCCATCATTTCTTTGCCCTTGTCGGTGATTTTGAGTGAAAAAGATCGGTAATCCCTGGGATTGATGACCCTTTGAACAAACCCTTTTTTCTCCAGTTTGGCCACAATGCTGCTCAGGGTTGTCTGGGGCAGCCTGAGTTTTTCCCGGATATCCTTTAAAATGATATCTGGTTCTTCATAGGCCATACTGATCACATGCATATCCGAAAAGGTGAGCCCTTTGAGTTTATCAGACTTTGATTCCGGCCTGCTTGTCATGATTTTAAACCAAAGCGTGTGAAAGGCCTGGTTGAATCTGCTGATCTGATCGTCTGTTATTTTGTCTTTTTTCATCTCATTTCCAAATATGATTATTTGATTCGAAGTTAGGATATAACGATAGTCGATGTATTGTCAACAAAAAATTATGCCGGACATTTGCGGCAGACGACTACAGAAGAAGTCTGTCCGGTACCTTGAGGGTAGATTGTTTTTCATGAACTCTTTAGCCTGGACAAGTCAGAACCAAAAAGGTTCTCTGATTCTCTTGCCAAAATAACACGAAAATCAGAGATAAGAATCTAAATGCGCTGCCGGTACCGGGCGATTTTTAGAAATTTCCGCCAATATTCTGGATAGCCCGTTCTTTCTGTATTTTTTCCCGAATGGTGATAAAATAGCCGCGGCTATTCCCCCTGTTCGGTCAACTCTTCAATGGCACCCTCAATATCGAGGTACTCTTGTTTAAGCTCATCTTCGAGTTCTTTGCCTTCCTGCCACATGCCCCGGGAAACAGCCTCCAAAAGTTTGGCCAGAATATTTTCAAGCGCATGGGGATTGACGGATTTCATCCACTCCTGCATTTTGTTGTCCAGAGCCACTTTCCGGGCAAACTGAGTGTACAAATAATCATCTATCACATCTGCGGTGGCATCCCACCCAAAGATAATATCCATGGCCTTTGAGATATCCCCGGCACCTTTATATCCATGTCTTTTAAGCCCTTCAAGCCACACCGGGTTAAGAAGGCGTGCCCTGAAAATATGCCTTGCCTCCTCATTTGTTGTGCGGACCACCACCTGTTCAGGATCCGAGGAATCCCCGGTAACAGAAAAGGGGCGTTTCCCCTGAACCGCATGAACCGCTGTGATCAGCCCGCCATGGTAGGAGTAAAAATCCGTGCAGGACATCATGTCTTTTTCCCTTGTGTCCTCATTTTTTACGGTGACCGACATGCGTGAAAGGTTCTTTCTGAACTCTGTTTCCGCCGGGGTACCAAAGGTATTCTTCCCATAGGCATAGGATGACCATTGAATAAACATATTGCCTAAATCATCGGTGGTTTCCCAGGTTTTGGATTCCACCATTTTTGAGACCCCACTGCCATAACTGCCTGGTGGAGAGCCAAATATCCGGAAGGTTGCTTTTCGAAAGGCACTCTTTTGGTCCTGTCCGTCTTTTTCGTACTCCTTGATATCTTTGAACACATGACGTCGGATAAAATTAGACTCATCGGGCTCATTTATCATTGCCGTCATCTGAACCGCGTCATCGATTAAATCCATGAGAAGGGGAAATGCATCCCGGAAAATACCGGAAATTCTTGGGCTGACATCAATCCTTGGACGGCCTAATTTTTCCATGGGAATTATTTCTATTCCCCGAACCTTCCCGGAACCTTTCTGCCACACCGGTTTTACCCCCATCAAATAGAGGATCTGGGAGACATCATCCCCCTTTGACCTCATGGTGGGGCTCGCCCATAACACAATACCGACTTTTTCCGGATAGCTGCCGTGTTCCTTTCGATAGCGGTCAATCAAAGCGTCTGCCATCCGTTTCCCCACTTTCCAGGCTGCAGGTGTGGGTATTTTTTGGGGATCCACTGAGAAAAAATTACGGCCTGTGGGCAGAATATCCGCCTGCCCCCGTGTGGGAGCACCTGACGGCCCTTCGGGAACAAACCCGCCCCCAAGCCCATCCAACACTGCCTGAATTTCGTTTTTTGTCTGTTGAAGTCTGGGCAGAAGATCCTTTGCCACATAGATCAACGCCTGGGTGATGTCTGTGTTGGGTTTCCCCAGGTGTTTCATCTGAACCGATGTGATGGCCGTTAAAGACATGTCCGATATCAAGAGTTCACTTAACAGTGCCTCACAGATATCCTGTGCCTGTTTTTGGGATTTTGTCAGAAATTCCTCTTGTGCCTGCTGGCCCATCACTTTCATGACCGACTTTCTAAGGGAGGGTACGGAACCATTGGCAAGGCGGGTCAGCTGGGCCAGGGTGGAGACGAGACGTTCACCTTCAGGGGCACGGCCCATGATATGCAGTCCATCGGCAATGGCCGTATCCCGGATCTCTTCCAGGAAATGGTGAAGGTGTTCGAGAAAAGAGGGACCGTCCGACAAGGCCTGCTCACCGTCCAGATTCAGCTCGTCAAGAATGCCTTGTGCCTCGGTTTCTTTTACAATCATTTCCAACAGCATGGGCAATTTTGACAGATCCTGGATTTTCGCATCCCGGTATTCGTCCATCAAATTATCAAGCTGTGCCAGTTCATCATAAAGACCTGCCGTTGTCTGGGCCGGGGGGAGGTGATCAATAATACAGGCGGCTGATCTTCGTTTGGCCTGGGTGCCCTCTCCGGGATCATTGATGATATAAGGATACAGGTTGGGCAGATCGCCGATGGCAATATCGGGGTAACAATGCCTGCTTAAACCCACCGCCTTTCCCGGCAGCCATTCCAGGGATCCGTGTTTGCCCACATGAATCACGGCATGGGCCCCGAATTTTTCAGATATCCATCGGTACTGGGCCAGATAATGATGGGGTGGTGACAGGTACATATCATGATAAAGTTTGTCAATTTGTTCAAAATATCCTCGGGGCGGCTGGATGGTAATACAGACATTCCCGTTGATAATCCCGGGGAAAAATAACTGATCCTCATGGACAAAAAGATCACCGGGCATGGCCTGCCAGTCCTGGGTCATTTCCCTTTGTATTTTTTTAGGAAGCGCCTTGTGCCACGGTATATAATCTTCTCTGCCTGCCTTGGCTTTGGTCTTTTTTGCCATCTGTTCCGGCAGAAGCCATCTCCTGTCACAGGTCATGCCGTCCAGGATAATCCGGGAAAGTTCACTGCTCTCTTTGTAAAGGGTATCGATGTGATAGCCTTCCTGATCCAGGGCTTTTAAAATTTCACAGACGCTGGCAAAGCTGTCAAGACCGCTGGCACACCCGATACGATCATTTCTGGGAGGATAATGATGAAAGATGATGGCCACTTTCTTTTCTCTGTTGGGTGTTCTTTTTAAGGCCGCCCAATTTAGCGAAAGCCGGACCAGCCGCCCTATCCGTTCCTGGATGGGCAGATATTTGTTCACAGCAGCCCCGGTTAAAGGGTCGGTTGCCACCCATTGTTTTGCCGCAAAGGGCACACCGATAATAACCCCGTCCAATTCCGGCTGGGCCACACCAATGGTGATATCCACTGTGCTTAAGCCCTGATCACTTTTTTCCCAATCTTCAATGCTTTGAGCGGTGGTCATGGCCTGGATCACCGGAACGTTTAATGTTTTTAGAAGATCTTTGTAATCAGGGGATGCGGTTTTCAGGCTGAACATCACCGGATTGATCAGCACATCAATGCGGGGGGAGCCATTGTTCATGAAAAATTTATCCACCACGTAGTCTGCCCCATTGTTTCCCACCAACTTGTCTTTGAAACGGGTATGAAACACACAGATCACATGGGCTCCCTGTCCTTCCACCTCCCGGACAAGGGCATCAATATGATCTTTATTATTACTGGTCCAGAAATTCTGATAAAACCAGATACCCACCACGGGTTTTTGGGGATCAAAATTATTGTACCAAGAGTCTGTGTCCACAATATGCCCATGGTCCGGGTGATACAGTCCTTCATTGGGCTGGCGCACCGGCGGGGGAACCAGATGGTTACTTTCATGGATGATATTGTACAGGTACCCAAGCATATTATTAAGGTTGATCACCCCGCCAAACCGATAGTATGCACTCAGGGTTTTCCACTGGCCGTTGGCAAGTCCGTTGGAAAGGTTCTGGACCAGTTGATGGGAATCTGGATTACTGCCTGTGGGCTGGATATGGAAATAGGGGCACTGGGGCGTTGTCTTTCGTTTTTCTTCCAACGCATTGATCAGGGCATCCCAGGCCGGACAGGATTGTTTTCCGGCCATGAGCGTTATCACAACGGCATCTGCATTCAGGGCCGCATCAACAAACCTTGCCTGCCTGTCAGGATGTCCTTCCAGCTGGGTCCGGGTGCGGGCATAAATCGACAACGGTTTTTTCTGTGCTTTAAACAACCGGCAGGCTTCACTTAAATTGGGTACTTCATTGGATGTCACACTAAAGTATACAAGCTTCATCAGGTACCTACTTTTTTTCAACGGCCGGAACGGCATTATAAGAATATTGCATTACAGACTTTAGTTTTCCTGTTGCATCAAATCGACTCTTTTTTACAGGGCGGCCTGATTCATCCAGTTCTATAAGACTTCTACCCTTTAGTTGAGACGACTTATCAAAATAATGGATATCGGTCATAAAGCCGTCTTCATTGTAAATATATGCGGTACTTCCCAAGACAGTTCCATCAGAAGAAAGAGCGTAGTCCCTTATTCTTTTCTCCTGCTCGTCAAAAAGATAGATCCGGTTTCGTAATAGTTTTCCTGCTGCGTTATATGAGCTTTTTCTGATCCGCTCACCGTTCTGGTTAAACATATAAAAATGTGTTTTCAATACATTGCCGTCACTACCAATATCCACCTGCCTGCACACAGATGTCGTGGGATCATAAGAATACTGAAGGGTTTTTATTGCCTTCCCATCAGGTGTCTGCTTGATTTTTTGTGTTAACCGATTTTCGGCATCAAACCGGTATGAAATCTTCAATGTAAG
>JASFYZ010000277.1:0-8781 GCA_045046665.1 Desulfobacterium sp. | reverse complement strand
TCTGCCACAACGAAGATAGAAAATGGAACCATGCCGCCCCCGCCGGGGGCTCTGTTGTTGGTACTTTAATGCTATATCTTCATATAACCCATATGGCAGTAACCACCTACCACAACAAAAAATGAAACTCTAATAATTGCAGTCTTTTAGACGGAGTTTTATATAAACTCAACCATCGGGAGTATTAAATGACGGAAGAACCCAACACCATTGACAAGGGCATCACCATCACCTCGGTGCTCTGTTGCGCTGCTTTTATCGTGGCAACCATAATTTCACCGGAAGGCGTAAAAGGGCTGTTTGACACCCTGTTTAAATTCTTCATTAATAATTTTGGATGGGCCTACCTGTTATGCGTGGCTGGCTTTGTGGTGTTCTGTTTTGCCATGGCCTTCAGCCGGTATGGGAATATCAAGCTTGGAAAGGACGATGAAGAACCAGAGTTCTCGCTCATGACCTGGTTTTCCATGCTTTTTGCCGCTGGTATGGGCATTGGTCTGGTATTTTGGGGGGTTGCCGAACCCATTTACCATTTTGCAGGCCCCCCCTTTGCCGAGCCCAAAACCCCCCAGGCAGCGGCAGATGCCATGCGGACAGTATTTTTCCATTGGGGACTCCATCCCTGGGCCTGTTATGCCGTGGTGGCCATGCTGTTGGCTTATTCCCATTTTCGCAAGGGAAATCCGGCCCTGCTCAGTTATATTTTAGAGCCCCTCATCGGCATCAAGCGCGTTAAGGGAATCATCGGGAAATCCATTGATACCCTGGCCGTGGTGGTGACGCTTTTTGGTGTGGCCACCTCTCTGGGACTGGGAGCCATGCAGATCTCCACCGGGCTTAATAAACTTTATGGGATTCCCAATACCACAACGGTTTCCATCATTATTATTGTGGTGGTGACGGTGCTTTATATTATTTCTGCCGTGACCGGTGTCAGTAAGGGCATTAAAATTCTTTCCAGCATCAACATGGTTCTGGCCTTTGGGTTGATGCTTCTAATGCTGTTCATCGGTCCCACCATCTTCATTCTTCAGACCCTGCTTGAATCTTTGGGGAACTATTTCCAAAACATTGTGTGGCTCAGTTTTTTCATGGATACCACAGGTGAGGTGGAAAAACATGCCGGATATGACTGGGTGGGTGCCTGGACCGTTTTTTATTGGGCTTGGTGGTTGACCTGGGCTCCTTTTGTGGGGGCTTTTATTGCCCGAATTTCAAAGGGACGGACCATCCGTCAGTTCGTCTTTGGTGCGCTTCTGGCTCCGACTCTGTTGTGCGCCATCTGGTTCAGTATTCTGGGAGGTTCCGCCATCAGTCTGGAACTTGCCAATGGTGCCGTGGGCATTGCAGATGCCACATTCAAAGATGTCACCATGGCCATTTTCGTTTTGTTTGATCAATACCCCATGGGGGGCATGCTGTCATTGCTTTCCATGATTATTGTTTCCATCTTTTTTGTCACCTCGGCTGATTCCGCCACCTATGTGGTGGGCATGATGAGTTCCGGTGGTAGCCTGAATCCCAAAAACGGTCTTAAAATTTTCTGGGGACTGCTGTGTTCCACCATTGCGGCCATGCTGTTGATTGCCGGGGGGTTGAAGGCCATTCAGACGGTTTCCTTTGTGGTCTCTTTTCCCTTCATGATTCTCATGGTGTTAATGATCATAGCCTTTTTACGAAGTATCAGAGAAGAACCGGGATTTGATATTTAGAATCCACCCAATTTAGATGACTAACCGGTGCCACCAGGCATAAGGGAATTATTGTTTTTGTGGTTCCTGATGTCCGTTCCATCTATTTTTCACCTGAAACTGGATGGAGACGAAAAGGTAGATTCGTCATGGCCAACATTTTGAGGTTGACCTGTATTTAACTGAAAATATTTTTCCTGCCCCTGATGGGGTGGGAAGAATTTTTTGTTTTTTGGGGGTGCGAATTTTTATCAGGGTTCTTTTTGCCGCTTTACAAATTTATGGGTGACTGTTAGTGATGAAGGGGGTATTGTTCAAGTGTAAGTTGGAAAATGAAGGGATACCCAAAAAGTTATATATTCCTTGAATTGTGGCGAAACAGCCGACAGTGTGAAACAGCCTGAAGGGCATGAAATGATGGCGGATGATGAATATCTGACGTGGAAAAAAAGTTCCGCAAAAATGGAGAAATAGGATGGGATTTTTCAGTTTCTTATCGGGAAAAACACCCGAAGTGCTGATGGAAAATGGGGATCTTTTATTTGAACAAGGGCAATTTGGCCTTGCGAAAATTGACTATGAAAAGGCAAGTGTCCGCCATGCAAAAAAACCGGCCCAGGCCCAGGATTTTTTAGAAAAACTGGATCTGAAAATTAGTCATAGCTGTGAGGCCCTGGCCCGGCAGCATTTGGACAAGGGAAATGAGCTTCTGGAGTCCGGGTGCCACCAGGAGGCCCATGATATTTTGACCCTGGCCCTTGAGCTGAGTACCGCCCCCGGACTGGTCCAGGAGATTGAGGTGAGTTTAAATCGCTGTGACGCTTCCCATGGGTCGGAAGATGGGTCTTTTGACCAAGGGGGTGCCGGAACCGGTAGTGACAATGAACCCTCAGAAGCATGGTCTCCTGACATGGACTTTAAAAGCGGAGATGACCTTGAAACCTTTGAGGTGATACTCAGCACACTTTCCCAGGAGGAGCAGGTGGCCTATGGGGAATATGGCAAGGCCTTTGTTCAAGGCGTTGTTGCTTTGAATGCTGGGGATTTTCAGGCGGCGGTCAACGCATTGGAACAGGCTCATGAGGCCAACGCTTCCACTGAAAATTACATTGGGCTGGAGTTGGGCACGGCTTTGCTCAATCTGGAAGAACTTGACCGGGCCGAGGTCTTTTTGATGGATTTTCTGGCGTGGTGTCCCCTTTCGGTGAGGGGATATTATGTATTGTGCGAGGTGCTGTGGATGAAAAAGGCCTTTGACCGGGCCCACAATATATTGGACACCTGTCCTGAATCCATTGCTCAGTGGGTTCCCATGGTGCTGCTCAAGGGTGAAACCTGGTGCCTGGAAGGAAAGTTAGATCTATCTGAAAAATTATACCAGGGCGCTCTGGAGCGGAATGGAATGGATGACTCACTTGTCAGGGCTTTGGCAGCAATTTATGAAACCTTGGGAAATCCAGACAGGGCGTTTCAACTCTACGCCGGGCTCATGGCTACCTGCAGCGGATGCGGCCAGAGACCGGACACGGACCTGAAACGCAGATTTGCCAATGCAGGATTTGCCTCCGGGGTCATGACTCCCCAGATCATTGATGTTTACCTTGATCTGGTGTCCGAAGACCCGGATGACAGGGAAGTGTACTATGAAAATGTGGGTGCCATTTATGATCACCTTGGCAATGATGGAGAGGCTCGACGATTCAAGTCCTTTGCCCGGGAATTGCAGGTGAAATAGAAAATGGAACCATGCCGCCCCCGACGGGCGATGGGTCCGACCCGGGACCGTCGGTACTTTGCTGCTGGATTTTTTATAAAATATTAAAATAAACTTAAGAGCTGGAGAGAAATAAAATGACGACAATGAAAATTTTTGCTGGTATTTGTGGGTTTACAACCGTGGTGAAGGGAGAAGATAAAGGGGGATACAAGGCCATGCTCAACATTGAGAGTGAATGCCCTAACTGGAAAAGGGTTAATGAGGTGCTGGGGGGCAAAGAGATCAATGTGATGACCGAATTGTTCAAGGATAAAAAAACCGGAACTTTGGACTCCCAGGTCCTGGACGTGTCCTTGAACACCATCCCCCATGTTTCCTGCCCGGTGATTGGGGGGGTGCTGAAAACATTGGAGGTGAGCGTAGGGCTCGCATTGCCAAAAGATGCCACCCTTACATTTGAAAAATAAGGCCATTTCTGTCAAAGAATATACCTGTTTGTCTTCTCATTCCGGTATATTCTTTTTTCGGAAGTTGCCTAAAAGGAGAAGCCCATGAAAGGTTTAACAAAGAGGTCTCTGGCTTATTTTGCAGTACTTATCAGTGCAGGTTTTCTGTTTCTTACCATCGGTTTCTGCCCGGTTTCTGCCGGTACCTCCTGGTTGAAAACCGGGACGGATCTTCTCAACTCTGTTTCCGGGGATAGCGGGGGGGGGAGTGACCTGGCAGCCACTGGGGGACCAAGTTTGCCCCAAATCACCGATGCTTTTAAGGAGGCACTGACCATGGCATCCCAGGCGGTGGTGGATCAGGTGGGGGCCGCTGATGGATTCAACAAGGATGATGCCATTCATATTCCCCTCCCAGGATCACTTGAAAAGGTAAAATCCATGTTGGGCACGGTGGGGCTTTCCAGCATGGCCGATGACCTGGAGTTGAAGCTTAATCGGGCTGCAGAGGCAGCAGCACCCAAAGCAAAGGATCTGTTTCTCACCGCCATCACAGAGATGAGCTTTGATGATGTTAAAAGTATTTATGATGGACCCGATGACTCTGCTACCCAATATTTCAAAGATAAGATGTCCCTTCCCCTGACCGATGAAATGCGGCCTATTGTGGAGGGAGCTTTAGCCGAGGTGGGTGCCGTAAACGCCTATGACCAGCTCATGGGAAAATATAAAGACATTCCCTTTGTGCCCGATGTCAAGGCAGATCTCACCCAGCATGTACTGGATAAGGGCCTTGAGGGAATATTTTATTACATGGCACAAAAAGAAGCTGGCATCCGGGAAAATCCGGTGGAACAGACCACGGAATTGCTCAAGACTGTTTTTGGCCGGTAACTTCGAAGTTGCCTGAATCCATTCAGGGATTCAGGCTTGTGCATAGCCAAGACTATAATGTAGGTTTGGCTGTTCCGCAGAGTAAGGTCACACGATATCCTTTAAAATCGGCAACCCTGAAATTAAGTGATGACAAAGCAGTTGGTTTCAATTTTTATTTTTTTCTGAACCCCTGGAAGATCCACACGCCAGCCCAGCACAGAACAACGGGGAGGAGCCCCCCAAGGAGAAACATAGACTGGTTTTCCGGGTGCCAGGGCCGCAGTGGTACTGCTATCACCAAGGGGAAAATCAGTGACAGCACAATGGCCAGGCGTAGCTTTCCAGAAGGGGAGAGGCGTTTGGCCTTTTTACGGCCAGAAGCTTTGTTTCCCCCGAACAGACGGGGCAGAAAAAGGATGCAGGCAATGAGTAAAATAAGTGTGAGAATTTCCTGGATACCAGCCAACTGAGATTTTCCTTTTGGGTTTCAGGGTTTTTTGTCAGCAATTCTAATTATGACACTTGATGGTTTTCCAAACTGCAAATTTACGGTTTTGCTCAACGTAGATTCAGCACGTTACGCACCATTGATGTCGTTTGGCAATCCATAATTAGAATTGCTGTTTTCTTGTATATTGTCATTGATTGAGATCAGGCGGTGCCATACCGCTGTTTGACCTGAACGCGATCAAGGGTACCATCTGCTTTTTCCGGCATGGTATCAACGAATTCCACATAACCGGGTTTTTTGTACCGGGCAATGCGCTCCCCCACAAAGGCAATGAGGGCCGGGCCGTCGAGATCCGCATTGGGTCGTTTCACACACACCGCCTTGACCCCTTCGCCAAATTTGGGATCAGGTACTCCGATGACGCACACTGCCACAACCTCTGGATGCATTAGTATGACCTTTTCCACCTCGGCGGGGTAGACATTCTCTCCACCGGGTTTGATGAGTTCTTTTTCAGGTTTCCTGCCTTCAAACCACAGAAATCCGTTTTTGTCAATTCTGCCCATGTCACCGGTGTGGTGCCAGCCGTTTCTTATGGTTGACGGGTCAAGGTTTCCCTCTTTTTTCCAGAAGCCCTGGAATACCACAGGTCCCCGAACAGCAATTTCTCCTGATGTTTCACAGGGCAGGGCGATGTCATCTTCATCCAGTATGGCAATATTTGAAACAGGGCATTGTTTACCCGCAGCGCCGGGCATGAGGGCATGGTCGGAAAGGGTGACAAATCCAGAGGTCTCACTCTGGCCATAGAGTATCCAGAATCGTGCCCCGGTTTTTTGGGTGAATGCCGTTATATTGTCCGGGGAGTCAATGCCGGTGACATGGTTGATGGAAGCAAGGTCTCCTTCATCCATGTGATCCAGCAGGGTGGACAGGATGGGGGGAAAGCTTGCCAGAATGGAAACCCCTTCTTTTCGGGCCAGACCAATGGCTCCTGGTGCATCAAATTTTTCCATGATGACGTTTTTACCCCCCATGTGCAGGGTGGCCAGGGCCAGATTCATGCCGGTGATGTGAAACAGGGGTACCATGTTGAGGTAGGCATCTTCCCGGGTCAGCCCCATGGTAAGACAGGTCTGGAGGTTGCTCAGGACCATGTTTTCATGGGACAGGGCCGCTCCCCTGGGATGACCGTCCACGGCGGCGGTGTAGATAAGGCAGAATATGTCTTCCCTTTCCGGGGGGTCTGCCGGAGCCAACAGAGGTGATGTGGTGCCTTTCATTAATTCAGCCCAGCTAAGGTGGGTAGGGTCTGTTTCAGATATGGATACGGGGGTGCCGGTGAACTGCCGGGCATCCATCAAGGCATATAACTGTTCTTTGCGGGCATCATCAAAGAATAGTAGCTTTGCCCCTGAATCGTCCAGAATATAGGCGATTTCATCCAGGGAGAGCCGCCAGTTAATGGGAACCAGGATGGCACCCATGGCAGCGGCAGCACCATATAAGACCAGGTATTCCAGATGATTCATGGCCAAGATGGCAATGCGATCTCCCTTGCCGATCCCCTGGTTCAAAAGGCCCTGGGCCAGCGTATTTACCTGTTCTAAAAGCGATTCAAAGGTCAGGGTACGATTTTGTTCTGTGACGGCAACATCTGTGGCATACCGTCTGGCGTTCATTTCAAAGATATCATAAACTGTGAAGCTTTTTACCGACATGTAAATTCCCCCGTTTGGCAATGAATAGTCAGCAATTCTAATTTTGGGTGTTCAGTGTGGTTCATGGACAGCGCGGGTAGACTTGTGTTGTCGTTCTTTTGCCAACAGATTGTGTTCAAATAAGACTTCCAACAAAAGTGTCAATCACGCAAACCTGACTCCTTCCAAATTTTGAGTCAAAATTAGAAGTGTTGATGAATAGTATAATTCAGGAGAATTTGTAGCAGTTGGGGCATATTAATACAAGGAGAACGAGCACGGAAATGCTAAAAATAAAGGAAATAATTCATAAGGGGAGAAAAGAGAAGGATGGTAAAAGGAGATAAAAGAAAGTAAAAAGTGGAGCGGGAAACGGGATTTGAACCCGCGACTTCGACCTTGGCAAGGTCGCACTCTACCACTGAGTTATTCCCGCTCAACGGAAAGAACTTTTATATAATAATCATTTGTTTGTCAAGAAATAAATTTTCTGGTATGAAAAATTATTTTGATTGTTGGTAATGTTTTTATATGAAAAAGAAGGTGCTGGGTGCTGGGTGCTGGGTGCTGGGTGCTGGGTGTTTACAGTGACTGCTTTTTCATGATTCGTTGTGTCCGTCAGGACATGGCTGTTATATAAAAAATTGGAGAAAAAAGAATATGCACCATAGGGCAGAACGTGTTCTCGTCACCGGCGGTGGTGGATTCCTTGGTAAAGCCATTGTAAAGGTTTTGGTGGCCCGGGGGGATAAGGTCACAAGTTTTTCAAGGGGCTTTTATCCGGAGCTTGACCTGTGGAAGGTCCGCCAGGTCCAGGGGGATATTTCAGATCCCCGGGCAGTGAAAGATGCCTGTGAGGGTATGGATGTGGTCTACCATGTGGCTGCCAGAGCCGGGGTATGGGGGGCATTTAAGGACTTTTACCGGGCCAATGTGCTGGGTACGGAAAATGTCATTGCCGGTTGTCGGGAAAAGGGTGTGGAACGATTGGTATACACCAGCTCCCCCAGTGTGGTGTTTGATGGCAATGACATGGAGGGGGTGGACGAGTCTGTGCCCTATCCCACACATTTTCATGCACCTTACCCTGCAACCAAGGCCATAGCTGAAAAAAAAGTCCGGGATGCCGCATCTTCCGATCTTGGAGTTATTATCCTCAGACCCCATCTCATATGGGGGCCCGGAGACAATCATTTATTGCCGGGGATTGTCTCCCGGGCAAAAAGCTTGCGCCGCATTGGCAATGGTAGCAATGTGGTTGATACCATCTATGTGGACAATGCGGCCCATGCCCATGTGCTGGCCGGAGATTGTCTTAAAAAGGATGCATCCCTATCAGGGAACATCTATTTCATCAGCCAGGATGATCCCATCCCTTTGTGGCAGATGGTGGATCATTTTCTGGAGGCCGCTGGTTTGCCGCCAGTGCAGGGGGAGGTTCCCGCCCGGGGGGCATATTGGGTGGGTGGGCTGTTTGAATTGCTATTTAAGATATTTCCGTTAAAGGGAGAGCCGCCCATGACCCGGTTTGCGGCTCGGGAGCTTGCCACCTCCCACTGGTTTGATATTTCCCGGGCAAAGCAGGATCTGGGGTATGTTCCCCTTGTCTCCACGGAAGAAGGGCTGGAACATATGACGGCCTGGCTTATTGACATACTCCCAAACCTAAAGGATTGAGATTCTAAAAGATCGCTCTTAAAGATTTCTGATTCATAGAGATGGCCCGAGCTTAAAACTTAGGTCTTACGGTTCTCTCCACAGACTTACTTTTAAAGTGCTCCCGGATGCCCCTCGGTACACTATGGTTTTTTAAGGATTTCTTACAAAAATACATGGTTATTTACAAGTGGTCAAGAGAGAAAGATAGCTAAAGCAAAAAACTTATATCCCAAAGCTAAAG
>JASFYZ010000276.1:0-14497 GCA_045046665.1 Desulfobacterium sp. | reverse complement strand
GGGATGCTGGAAGAGGGGATCTATGTGGTGGGATTTTCTTTTCCTGTGGTGCCCAAGGGCCAGGCCCGTATTCGTACCCAAATATCTGCGGTCCATGATAAAACCCACATTGATAAAGCTGTTGCCGCCTTTAAAAAAGTGGGACGTCAACTGGGGGTGATTTAGATGAAAGCACTTGTAAAAGCAAAACCCGGACCGGGACTATGGCTTGAGACGGTGCCGGAACCCATCCATGGGCCCGGTGAAGTTCTCATTAAAATAAAGAAAACCGCCATCTGCGGTACAGATCTTCATATTTATAACTGGGATTCCTGGTCCCAGAAGACCATTAAAACCCCCATGGTCATCGGCCATGAATTTGTGGGAGAGGTGGTGGCAGTGGGGCAGGGGGTAAAAAATTTCAAGCCGGGACAGCGGGTGTCAGGAGAAGGCCATATCACCTGCGGAACCTGCCGCAACTGCCGGGCTGGCAAGCGCCATCTGTGCATTGATACCCATGGCGTGGGGGTGAACCGCATTGGTTGTTTCACTGAATTCTTGGTCATACCGGAAATCAATGTCTATCCCATTCCAGACTTCCTGGATGACGATGTGGCATCCATCATGGACCCCTTTGGGAATGCGGCCCACACCGCCCTTTCCTACGATCTGGTGGGGGAGGATGTGCTCATCACCGGGGCCGGTCCCATTGGTATTATGGCAGCGGCTATGTCCCGGAAAATCGGAGCAAGGCATGTGGTGGTCACCGATGTGAATGATTATCGCCTGGCCCTGGCAGAAAAACTGGGTGCCACCCGCACGGTGAACGTGACCCGGGAAGACCTTAAGGACATCCCGCAGGAACTGGGCATGCGGGAGGGGTTTGATGTGGGCATGGAGATGTCTGGAATCCCCTCGGCCTTGAATCAGATGTTGGAAAATATGAACCACGGCGGCAATATCGCCATGCTGGGTATATTTGCCGACAAACCGCAGTTGAATACGGATCTTCTGATTTTTAAAAGTCTCACCCTCAAGGGAATCTATGGCAGGGAGATGTTTGAAACCTGGTATAAGATGATCAATCTTTTACAGTCCGGGCTGGACATTGCCCCCATTATTACCCATCGATTTCCGGCGGATGAATTCCAGAAAGGGTTTGATGTAATGAGCAGTGGTCAATCGGGTAAGGTGATTCTGGACTGGTCAAGGATCTAATCCTCCATGATATATCTTTTGGGGGGGTCACAAATTGTTTTGGGTGTCAGGTTGATTAATTGCCAATTGCCCATTAATCTGCTGCACCAGCATAAGAGACACAAGACTCAGGAGAGCCCCCCCCAGAAAGGGAATCCGATAATCTACAATCCACAAAAGCCCCCCAATCACTGGCAGCACCACAGCGGCAATGTGATTAATGGTAAACCCCACGGCCATGCTGGGGGCAATATCTTCCGGGGATGCAATCTTCTGGAAAAATGTCCGGATGGCAATGGCAAAATTAAAAAAGATGTGATCTGCAATATAAAGAAAGGCCACCACAAGTTTTGAATCCACCACTGCATAGGCAATAAAAATAAATATCAGGCTGAAGTACTCCAGAGAAAGCACCTTTCTTTCCCCATATTTTACAATGCACCTGCCAATGAACGGGCTTAAAAAATAATTGATGATATTGTTGACCATGAACAATATCACAATTTCCCGGATGGAAAACTCAAATTTTTTCACCAATAAAAACACCGCAAAGGAGGTGAAAATCTGACGTCGGGCTCCGGCCATGAAGGTCATTAGATAAAAAAGCCAGTATCTTTTTTTAAAGATCATGTCCTTTCGCTGGGGGGGCAGGAATTTATCCGTAGGGTTCCGGGTGAGGGCATACATTCCAATGGCCAGCATCCCTCCACCGGCCATGAGATAAAGCCCGGTGTAGGAAAAATAGGGAGCCGCCAGGAATACCAGTATTCCCGCCACAATATTACTCAGGGCCGCAAGGCTTCGGAGCTTGCCAAACACAATGGGGGCGGTCTGGGTATCAAAATATTGCAGGGTCAAGGACTGGTTGGTGGTTTCAAAATAGTGAAAGCCAAAACTCATGAGCAAGGTGGTGAACATCAACCCATAAAAGGTGGGGAAAAGGCCCGTAGCCCCCACACCAAGCCCCATGATAATTACGGAAAGGGCCGACAAACGATGCTCTTTTATGATTAAAAGAAGGTATACCACCAGAAGGGATAGAAATCCGGGAAATTCCCGCACCGACTGCAGCACCCCCACATGCCCCCCGTCCAAATGGATGACATTCACGGCAAAATTATCAAAAAGTGCGCGCCACACGTGCAGCCCTGCGGTGGAGGCGGTGACAAGGAGCATCAGATAAATATACATGGGATTTTTAAGCAAGGGTTTTTTCATGGAAACCTCATTTGAGTTGTAAATTAACCGCGCTTTCCAGGTCCGGAACCGGCTTAGGCTGTGACGGTTTATTCCATTGCAGAATCAGTGGGAAATGTGTTACCTCTACAGGGAAAATAGTTGATTCTGCAAAGACTTGTAAATGTCAGATTCGGAATTAATATGCAAGGAAAATTAAATGGTTAATGAAATATACTCGTGCGGTTGTTCTGGTATCCAATAAAAAAGCATGGAGTTGAATCGTGAGTGCTCACGGCCTGATACCAAGCATCCAGTACCTTAAAAGACAAAGGATCAGTTCTAATGTTTGATTTTGATGAGATAATAGACCGCCGGGGAACCGGTGGTGAAAAGTGGGACAGATACCAGGGACAGGATGTAATCCCCATGTGGGTGGCGGACATGGATTTCAAAGTGCCCCCGGCGGTTACCCGTGCCCTGCAGGAACGGGTAAATCATGGTATTTATGGATATTCCGGTCCAGACCGCGCACTGGAAGCCGTGGTGGTAAACCGTTTGAAAAAATGCTTTAATTGGGAGATTGATTCTTCCTGGATTGTCTGGCTGCCAGGCCTTGTCAGCGGTATCAATGCCATGTGCCACGCCTTTAGTGAACCCGGGGATGATATCATGACCACAACGCCGGTGTACCCGCCGTTTCTGGCGGCTCCGGGCAACTCCGGGAAAACTTGCATTAAGGTTCCCATGGTGTTGGAAAATGATCGATATGTCTTTGATTTTGAGGGGATAGAACGGGCCATCACCGCTAAAACCCGCATTTTTATCCTTTGTAGTCCCTACAATCCCTGTGGGACTGTTTTTACAAAGGAGGAACTTTCCCGCCTGGTGAACATTTGCCATGCCCATGATATCCTGCTGCTTTCCGATGAAATCCATGCGGATTTTATTCTGGATGACACTGCCCGCCATTGCCCCACATGGACGTGTGATCCCAAGGCCCCGGAACAAACCATCACCCTGATGGCCCCGAGCAAGACCTTTAATATCCCGGGGTTGAGCTGCTCCTTTGCCGTGATTTCCAATGAGGCCCTGCGAAAAAAATTCCAGGCGTTCAGCCGGGGTCTTCTGCCCCATGTCAACTGCCTGGGACTTGTGGCCACCCGGGCCGCCTTTGAATCCGGAGAGGAATGGCTGGCCGCCCTGGTTGATTACCTGAAAACAAACCGTGATTATGTGTACCAGCGCATTAATCAGATGAAGGGACTTTCCATTAAACCGATCTCTTCCACCTACCTTGCCTGGATTGACGCAACCGCATTGAACGTTGAAAACCCGGCCGCATATTTTGAATCCATGGGTGTGGGGCTCAATGATGGGGCGACTTTCGGTGCCAAAGGGTATGTGCGCCTCAATTTTGGATGTCCCATGGCCACCCTGAGGCAGGGGCTGGATCGCATGGAGCGGGCCGTTGACAAATTGAGTTAATTAGGGGTTGCTCACAACATGAGCCACTTTGGGGAGGGGGCAGGCTGGCGTTATTGGCACTTTTGTTGAAATTTACCTTGAGACACAGATAGTTGTCAAAAGCATGGGGCCTGATAAAAGTCTGTGTCTCCAATAACACAAGTCTAACCCCGTTGCCACAAAACCGGCCAACAAAATTTGAACATTGAGTTTATGTATCAAGTGGAAAAAAAGGGGGATGCGATGACTTTGGAAGACGTGAACTCGCAAATCAGCCTGCAGCCGCTCATGGCATTCTGGGAAAATCATCTGGTGGATAATTGTTCCCACATGGCGGACATGTATGAACAGGTCAGACAAAAAATGGACCAGATTCCAGATTTTGAGGCAAATGTCCAGGATCCGGAATTTTTAAAAGAACACCGGCACCTTATTATTCCACTTATGAGTGCCGTTTTTGCACCGGCTACTTTTAAGGATAAAATTGCAGGGGCCATTGCCCCGTGCTCCTTTGAGCCCTTTTATTTCTCCCCTGAATTTGAGCGACTTTTTATCGGGGAAGATGGGTTTTTGTCGGGACGACCCGGGGAGGAGCATCCCGGGTTTGTTTCCCAAAATAAGCGTCTTCGGGTTTTTCTTCTTATTCTTGATAGAATTTATGATCTGAAAATAACGCCGGATATGGCAAGCGTCCGCGTTGTTCCCGATGAACACACCGGACTTGACCGTTACTATCGTGTTGAATTTGATTTTCAGTTTGTGGATGTCAAACCCCTTGGAACCCCACCGGTATTGACCCCGGCCCAACGGGATGAAATTCGTGACAATATGATGGATGTGGCATTTTTGGAGCAATATATTGATCCAGGTGCCTTTTTATTGTCCGGATTTACCATTGCAAGGGCGTCGGATGTTACCCGACCCGCCATGGTCTCTTCCCTTGAAAGTCAGCTCATTGATCAGGGATCTATTTTTTCAGCACAAGGGATACAAAAACTTCAACAGAGTCTTAAGGTCCTTTTCAATAAACCCCAGCTAATGGTAGGCATCTGTGCCCTTCACAACGACCGGATTCTCAAGATCAAGACCGACTGTCATGAAACCATTAATTGTCTCTTTGCCAATTCCGTTCACCTTTCCCAGGAAGCAGTCCAGGCCTCCGTGTGGATGGAAGCGGCAGGCCAGAGTTCGGTACTGCGGGTACCGGATCTTTCACTCCGGCCCCATCCGCTGCCTATGGAGGCAAAGGCCATTGCCGCCGGTGTTCGGTCCATGCTTCTGAGCCCCCTGGTCTTCCAGGGGCGCAACATTGGGGTGCTTGAAATTTTTACCCATGGCCCCAATGAACTGGGCGCTGTTGATGCCCAACTACTACAGCAGGTTACGCCCATTTTTTCCGTGGCCGTGAAACGGGGGGTGGATGAGATGAACAAGACCGTGCAGACCCTTATCAAGGAAAAATGCACGGCCGTGCATCCTTCTGTGGAATGGCGGTTTGAACAGGCGGCTATCAATCACATGGAACGTCTGCAACGGGGCGAATCATCGGAGATGGAACCTATTGTTTTTAAAGATGTTATTCCTTTTTATGGTCAGGTGGATATTAAAAATTCCTCCCTTGCCCGTAACCGGGCCATTGAATTGGATTTGACAAAGCAGCTGAAACTGGCCCTGGATGCCATGACTCTTGGCACCCGACATCGTTCCTGGCCCCTTTTAAAAGCCTATCGACACGGCTTGGAAATCCGGATTAATACCCTGACATCATCGGGGATTCACTCCGGTGATGAATCTGCCATGTTCGCCTTTCTGACCCACAAAGTGACACCAGTATTTGATGAGTTGATGGGGTTAAATGATGAGATACACCGGTCAATTCAAGCATACAGGGATGCCCTGGACCCCGACACCGGAACCGTTTATGAACAACGAAAGGCATATGAAAAAAGTGTTTCCACCATCAACGATGCCCTGGGACACCACCTGGAACTTGCGGATCAAAAGATGCAGTCCTCTTTTCCCCATTATTTTGAAAAACACCAGACCGATGGCGTGGATTACATGATGTACATTGGTGCATCCATGATGAAGCATGAGAAACTTGCCTCTTTTCATGTGAAAAACATGACCCTGTGGCAACTCCAGGTTTCCTGGAGTCTTGTTCGGGAGCTGGAAGCCATAAAACCCCATCTGGCACTTCCTCTGGATGCGGGGCATCTCATTCTGGTGAATCATTCGCCTTTGTCCATTCGTTTCCGGTTTGATGAAAAACGCTTTGATGTGGACGGTGCCTATGATGTCCGCCAGGAGATCATCAAGTCCCGCATCGATAAAGCCCTGGTCAAGGGAACGGGGCAGCGGCTCACCCAGCCGGGTAAAATTGCAGTGGTGTACTCAAATCCCCTGGAGGGACGGCAGATTCGCCAGCACATCGAATATTTGGTGAGCCAGAAAAATTTTCACGATGATCTGGAAGCCTTGGAACTGGAAGACCTTCCGGATGTAAGGGGACTTAAGGCATTGCGGGTTACGGTTGATCTGGATTCTAAAGATAAGAACAACGTCATTCCCATAAAAGAGAGCCATTGACATGACAGAACCCTTTCCCCCTGGTCTTTCCATTATCCATGCAAACCATGTGGAGGATCTTCGCGACGTGGTTGTGGAGTGGATTGGCCGTTATCCTGTGGCCCCCCTGGAAAAAGAGTGCTTTATCGTCCAGAGCAACGGCATGGCCCAGTGGATGAAACTTTCCCTGGCCTCGGATGAAGGCTGTGGCATTGGTGCCGGGCTTGATTTCCTGCTCCCCGGTCGATTCATGTGGCAGGCCTACCGGGCCGTTCTGGGTGACAAGAGTGTGCCCCATGCCTCCCCCTTTGACCGGGAACGATTGACTTGGCGTCTTATGCGCTTGTTAACCCAGCTGGGGGATGATCCTGTTTTTTCCGTGCTCACCCGGTTTCTTGCCGATGATGGAGATTCCCGGAAACGGTATCAGCTGGCCTTTCACCTGGCTGATCTTTTTGATCAATACCAGGTGTACCGGGCCGACTGGTTGACCGCCTGGCAAGATGGCCGGGATGGCCTTATCACCGGCAAGGGCACCTGGATTGAACTGCCCCAGGAGCAGGCCTGGCAGGCGGCGTTGTGGCGGCGGGTTCATGAAGATATTGCCCCGGAATTGAGATTCACCGGACGAGCCGATCTCCATGACCGATTTTTAACGGCGGCCAGGAACTCCCGAACTCCCTTTCCCGGATTACCCCGGCGGGTGATTTTGTTTGGCATCTGTTCGTTGCCAGCCCAGGTATTGGAAGCCCTGGACGTATTGTCCGCCCATTGCCAGATACTCTTGTTTGTCCATAACCCCTGCCGCCATTACTGGGCCGATATCATTGAGGACCGGGAACTCTTTAAAATTGAACAGGCCCGCCATGGCAGATCCGGGACAATGCCAGGCGATCTGGACCCCGATCTCCTTCACCAGCATGTGAACCCCCTGCTTGCCACCTGGGGAAAACAGGGCAGGGACTATATAGGGCTGTTGTACCGGTATGATCAGCCGGAAACCTACCAGGACCGATTTTCCCAGATTGATCTGTTCCGGGATATCATTTCCCCTGGGAGTCATGACAATGCGGGTAATTTGAATGCAGACAATTTGGACAATCAGGACAACCAAGATAACTGGACTTCTGATGCCCGGGGAACCCTGCTCATGCAGGTGCAGCAGAACGTCCTGGATCTCACTGCCTTGCCCGCTTCCCCTGCTGATAAACAATCACTTTCCCCCACAGATCGCTCCATTCAGTTTCATCTGGCCCACAGCCGCCAGCGGGAGGTGGAAATACTCCAGGATCAACTGCTGAATTTCTTTGAAGAGATGCCCGATCTTCGTCCCAGGGATGTCATTGTCATGACCCCGGACATTGAACCCTATGCTTGCCATATCCAGGCGGTATTTGGCAATGTCACCATGACAGACGAGCGATTCATCCCCTTTTCCATTGCCGATGGCCCGGACAACGCTTACCGCCCCCTGTTAAAGGCCCTGGAAACCTTGTTAAACCTGGCCCAGATCCGCATGACCACCGCAGATATCATGGCCCTTGTGGAGGTGCCTGCCCTGGGTCGCCGCTTTGGTATCAAGCCCCTGGATCTGCCGTTGTTAAAATTATGGATGGAGGGGGCTGGTATCTGCTGGGGTCTTAACAGCGCCCACCGCAAGGCTTTTGATCTGCCACCAGATCTGGAGCATAACACCTGGGATTTTGGCCTTCGCCGGATGATGTTGGGCTATGCCGTGGGCGCTGGGTTTGCCTGGAATGGCATTGAGCCCTATGACGAGATCGGCGGTCTCAGTGCGGCTCTGGTGGGGGGGCTGACCGATTTTATGGACGCCTTGGAAAAGCTGTGGCAAACGGTGATAACACCGGCATCTCCGGAAATATGGTGCCAGCGTATCAGACACATGTTGAATGACTTTTTTCTGCCAGGGGACAGCAGTGAGCGGTTGTTTTTATCCCATGTGAACGATGCGCTCGTGGCCTGGGAAACGGCCTGCATCAGTGCAGACTTTCATTCAGATCTGGATCTGCCCGTGGTGCGGGACCATGTCATGGCTGCCATGACCGATTATAGCACCTCCCAGCGATTCCTGGCCGGGAAGGTGAATTTTTGCACCATGATGCCCATGCGGGCCATTCCTTTTAAGGTGGTGTGCCTTCTGGGTATGAACGACGGTGAATACCCCCGCAGCCGGGTGGCCCTGGATTTTGATCTCATGGCCGTGAAAGGGCTTTATCGGCCCGGGGACCGTTCCCGTCGGGAGGATGATCGATACCTGTTTCTGGAAGCCCTGCTGTCGTCCCGGAATTGCCTGTACATCAGTTACATCGGACACGATGTGGTTGACAACAGCTTAAAGGCCCCCTCGGTTCTGGTGGCCCAGCTCCGGGATTATGTGTCAGCGGGCTGGCAGTTTTATCCACAAGAAGATGCCTCCCGTACCCTGGATTTTGTTGAAGCGCATGGTCTGGGAAATCATGATCTGGAAAACAATAACATGGACGTCCATGGCAGGGGAAATCATGGACCGGATGTTGCTCAGAGTCTGACCCTGGAACATCCGTTGCAGCCCTTCAGTAAACGATATTTTGCAGGCAAAAAGAACAACCTGCTTTTTACCTATGCCCGGGAATGGCGGGAAATCTTTGAACCCCAGGAACAGTCAATGCCCCAGGAAAATGGTGCATCTGCCATTGGCGCATCTGCCATTGCTTGGAATGAAAAGTTTTCCGAGGATGAAGAACCGCTTTTACCCCTTCCAATACCCCAAGATAACCTGGACCTGAGGCCCTTGGTCCAGTTCATGAAAAATCCCCTGAACTTTTTTTTCCAGCAACGTTTATCCATTTATTTTGATGGCATGGATGAGTCCCAGACCGGGGATGAACCCTTTGTCCTGGAGGGGTTTACCCCCTATATACTTAAAAAACAATTGCTGGATGCCGGGCTGGCGGTTTCCTCAGCAGGGGCTGAGCAGGATCTTCAAGCTATCACCACGGCGGCCCAACGCCTTTTAAACACCGGTCAATTGCCCATGAAAGGCTTTGGACAACTTGCCATGACTTCCCTTACAGAGCCCGTGGAAGAGATGGTGGACCATAATAGACATCTTTGTGAAACCTGGCCCCATGAAATCTCCGGCCGGGATTTATTGTTCCACATAAACAAGGGACCCCTCCAGGGTAAGATCATTGAAGGGTTTTTAGATGGCCTTCACACCGCAGATTCTCCAGGCTCACCAAATTTCCCAGGCTCCCCGGATTCTCTAACTTCCCCGGCCAGCCCAAGTTCCTTAGAATCCTCAGATTTCCCGGATTCCTCAAGTTCCCCAAATTCTACCGATTTTTCAAAGTCCTCAAACGCCTCAGATTCTCCATCAGAACACGCCGGGGAAAATCCAGCTGATCCCCCCCCGGGTAAGGCATCCTCTTTTTCCGTGAAATCCCTTGCCCGGTGGGAATTTTATCCCCATAACGTCATGGATCCCAAGGGGAAACCAGGCCGTCTAACCCCCTTTATAGGGGTGTGGGTAAAGCATGTGCTGGCCTGTGCAGTGGGGCTGTCTTTAACCAGCAGTCTTGTGGCACCGGATGGCATTGTGACCCTGAATCCCCTGGAAAAGAACACGGCCAAGGCCCTTCTCCATGAAATAATTGACCTGTGGTGGCAGGGGCTTTGCCTTCCGCTACCCATCACCCCCCGCACGGCCATGACCTGGCTTTTAAAAGCGCCGGAATCGGATGGGGAAGAAAACCCCCATGATGGAGAAGATGCATCGCCTGGGGCGACCAATGGGGAAGATGTATCAAAAGCCGCCATGGCAATGGCCAGAAACGATGCCTGCAAGGTGTACCAGGGCGATGGATTTCGTCCCGGAGAAATAGGGTACACCCCCTGCGCCTTGCGGGCCTATCCTGATTTTGATTCCCTGTGGCAGGCCCACAACAATGCCTTTCCCATCTTGGCCCGGCGTCTTTATGGCCCTCTTTTAAAAGCCCTTAAAGGAACTTCCTGAACATGGTACATCCCTTAAATCCTCTGACCTTTCCGCTTCATGGCACCCGGTTGATAGAGGCCAGTGCCGGTACGGGTAAAACCTATACCATTGCAGCCCTTTATGTGCGCCTGGTGCTGGGGCACGGTGGCGAAAACGCCTTTGTGCGACCCCTGACCCCGCCGGAAATTCTGGTGGTCACC
This sequence comes from Desulfobacterium sp., assembly GCA_045046665.1. Classification (GTDB taxonomy): domain Bacteria; phylum Desulfobacterota; class Desulfobacteria; order Desulfobacterales; family Desulfobacteraceae; genus Desulfocicer. The sequence goes on along the minus strand of JASFYZ010000276.1, from coordinate 3,913 downwards.
TTTACCAATGCCGCCACCCAGGAGCTCCGGGATCGTATTCGAAGCCGACTGACCCAGGCAGCGGCTTTTTTCAGACACCAGGACCCCGGCGACGACTTTCTGATCAGCCTTGGTAACAGCTGTGATGTGGACGCATGGCCAGGGAACGCCCGACTTCTGGACCAGGCGGCCCAATGGATGGACGAGGCCGCCGTCTTCACCATCCACTCCTGGAGCCAGCGCATGCTAAAGCGTTACGCCTTTGGCAGTGGCAGTCTGTTTGATCTGGAGCTTTCCCCGGGGGAGGATCAACTTTTGGAGCAGGCGGCCTGTGATTATTGGCGGGCCACCTTTTATCCCTTACCTCCCTCCCAGCTTGCCATGGTGTTAAACACCTTTTCGGTCACCACCCCCCAGGCGCTTTTAACAAAGGTTCGACCTTTCATGGGGGCGCGTCATACCGTATCCCCCCTGGAGCCCCGGGCACTTCTGGAACAAAGGGAGCAGGTCATTGCAACGGCCCGGCAATGCTGGGCCGCTGATTTTACCCATGTGGCAGATCTGGTGCGCCGGGCCAGGGTAGAAAAGCATTTAAACGGTAATAAATACCGGGAAGCCTCCCTGGAAAAATGGCTTAAAGAGATGGAAACCTGGATTGCCGGGGGCTGCGAATTGCCCGATGAGAAAGCCCTGGTACAATTGTCCCGCTCCGGCCTGGAAGCAGGGAAGAGTAAAAAAGGGGTGCCTCCGGAACATGCGGCCTTTGATGCCCTGGATGAGCTGAACACCGCCTTAAAAGACCTGGATCTGGAGAGCGCTCTTTATATCCATGGGGCCAGTGAAATCAAGGCCCGGGTGGAGCAGGAAAAGCTTCGCCAGGCCCTGGTGGGATTTGATGATCTGCTCACCCACCTGGAACAGGCCATTCACCGCCCGGGAAATGGTCAGCTGGCCCAGATGATAAGACAGCAGTTCCCCGTGGCCCTGGTGGATGAGTTCCAGGATACAGATCCCATACAATATGGCACCCTGGGCACCATTTATCTCAATCAGCCGGGCACGGGTTTTTTCATGATCGGCGACCCCAAACAGGCCATTTACGCCTTTCGCGGGGCCGACATCCACACCTATCTGTCGGCCCGGAAGGATGCGGCAAGCCATCTTTACACCCTGGATACCAATTATCGATCCGCCGGGGATATGGTGTCGGCGGTGAACTATTTTTTTGGCCTGGCCATCCCCCATGAACAAGGGCCGTTTTTATTTAACGATGAGATTCCCTTTACACCGGTACATGCCCGGGGAAGGGAGGATCGTTTTTTTGTTCAAGATGAATTCCCCTTGCCCCTGACCCTGTGGAAAGAGGACCAGGAAGTACCCATGAATAAAACAGGAGATAAGGGGTATATCCACCACATGGCCGAGGTTTGTGCCGGGGAAATGGTGCGTCTTTTGAATCTGGCCAGCCTGTCTCCCCCCCAATGCGGGTTTAAAGACCCGGATGACACCCTAACCCCCTTAACCCCAGCGGACATGGCCATTCTGGTACGCAACAAAACAGAAGCCGCAGCCGTGCGCCAGGCCCTGGATAATCGGGGAGTCCGCACGGTGTATCTGTCTGACAAACGCTCGGTGTTTGATTCCCCGGAAGCCCTGGATCTGCTGTATCTTTTACGGGCTTGTGCCTTCCCGGAGAATGCCGGATACATCAAGGCGGCCCTGGGGACGGCCTTGCTGGATCTCTCCTTTGCCTTTCTGGATAATTTGAGCATGGATGAATTGGTCTGGGAGGCCGAGGGGGAACGGTTTCGGCAGTATCATCTTATCTGGTACCATAACGGGGTGCTTCCCATGGTCCGGGCACTGCTGCGTGACTTTAAGGTCCCCACTCGTTTATTGGCCTCCTCCATGGGGGAGCGGCGTCTTACCAATGTGCTGCATCTGGCGGAACTGATCCAGGCAAAGGCCATGTCCCTGGATGGGGAGCATGCCGTAATACGATGGTTCACCCGGCAGCTGGAAACACCGGATAGCAATTCTGATGAGGGTATTATTCGTCTGGAAAGTGATGAAAAGCTGGTAAAGGTGGTGACCATCCATAAATCCAAGGGCCTTGAATATCCCCTGGTGTTTCTGCCCTTTATCTGTAGCCATAGAAAGGCCTCCAAGGGTAAATCCATCCCGGTGACCTGGCACGATGAACAGGGCCATCGTCAAGTGGGGATCAATCCCGGAGAAACGGCCCTGGCCCTGGCAGCCCATGAGGCCCTGGCCGAGGATTTAAGACTTCTTTATGTGGCCATGACCCGGGCCTGCCATGCCTGCTTTTTGGGTATGGGGGTCATAGGGCGGATGTTAAAAAAGGGCGAAACCAATGAGTTCCATTGCTCTGGCATTGGCCATGTGATCACCGGGGGTGAAGAACATTCCACCCGGGATATTCTTCAATTGCTGGATGACATGGGGGAAAAGTGTAGCGAAATCTGTGTCACACTGGCACCGGAATGTCCAGATATGCTTGGAACACCCGAGGATAACAGCGCTTTTTTTGCCCCGGCACGGCATTTTTCCCATCCCGGATGGCAACGGTGGTTTATCACCAGTTACAGCGGCATTGCCGACGGGGCCACCATGCCGGACATTCACGTGCCTGGGGGAACAGGTGCCATGGCGGCTTTATCGGATTTGCCCGGAAAAAAATCTTCCAGTGGAACCTCTTTTACAAATACTCTGGTGGAGATGGATACGCCTCCGGATCTGGTGACCCCCCCGGGGTCTGTTGAAAAAGAACCCAATCCAGCTGAAGATAATGGAGATGACTTTTCCATGGACCCAGAATCATCCGCTGCAACTATTCAGATCCTGGCTGATTCTCCGGATTCAGCCCGGGCCGATCAGCTCATGGAGGCGGAATTTGAACCTGTCACCGATTCAACCATCATCTCTCCTGCCCGGTCCATCCACACCTTTGCCCGGGGGCCGGAACCTGGAACCTTTCTCCATGATTTGTTTGAGTGGGCAGCGGACCAGGGTTTTGACACCGTTGTCAAAAATCCCGGAGCCATCCAGGAACACCTTGCCCTGGTATGTCCCCGCCATGGCTGGGAAGAGTGGGTGGAGCCCCTGGCGAACTGGTTTCATCAATTGCTCGTAACCCCCCTGCACCTGGACCCTGGGGCAGATCCCTGTTTGTGCATGGCAGATCTTCCCCGGAACGCCTGTCATGCGGAAATGGAGTTCATGTTTTCCGCCACCCAGGTGGATACCTCCAGGCTGGACCGGGCTGTAACCGGGGCATTGTTACCCGGGGTACGGCGACCTGTGCTGAAATGGAACCGGCTCAACGGCATGCTCAAGGGGTTCATGGATCTGGTTTTTGTCGTTCAAGATCAATATTATGTGATGGATTATAAATCCAATTATCTGGGTAAGACCAACGCCGATTACACCAGGGATGCCATGGGGCATGCCATGGCATCCCATCGCTATGACCTGCAATTGGTTCTCTACACCCTGGCGTTGCACCGTCTTTTAAAGGCCCGTCTGGCAGATTATGACTATGATATCCATGTGGGCGGGGCGGTGTATCTGTTTTTGCGGGGGGTGGACGGCACGGGAAACGGGGTGTATGGTCAACGGCCCCCCCGGGAACTAATTGAAGGGTTGGACATGCTCTTCAGAGGTGGGCATTCATTCTAATTTCACCTCAAAGTCAGGAGAGGCCATATTTGAGAGGGGGCAGGCTTGGGTTCTCGTATGATTCAGTTTTCGCAAAATTGGCCTGTAAATTTAATCATTGATTACCGGAAAGGGAAACGAATTTGACACCCGAACAATTGTTTGAACTTCTGGATGGCTGGACAAATAAGGGATGGATGCGTTCCCTGGACCGGGCCTTTGTGCGGTTTTTAAACCGGGAAGCCCCCCAGGAATC
>JASFYZ010000275.1:0-9531 GCA_045046665.1 Desulfobacterium sp. | reverse complement strand
CATTATTTAATGCAAACTCAAAGGGACAGTCACTATTACTCGTGTGATGCATCTTGCTCTTATACCAAAATCAATTACTATCTTTGCTCAGGTTAATAAATTTGCGTTCCTAAGCTCTTCGGCAACCGATGCAGATTGATTCCGGGTCAGTTGAAAACTGAGTTCTCGTGCAGTCCGCCAGGATTGTATATTTCCCATCAATAGAAAAACAAAAATAATCATAGGAATGAATATGGTGAAAAATTTAACACTGAAATATTTTTGTCCGAAGGTGAGCATAAAAAGCCTTCTAATGCGTTTATTTTAACATAAGGAAAAAGAAATGCCCAGTAACAAGAAGGTAAGTGCATGGACGAAAATTTCTTCCTGTTAGTATTTTGAATAGTACCCATCATCGAGGCAATTATTTGATGCATCAAGAGGAAGAAATTTATGTCCTGCCACTTACAACAATTCGTACAGTTTTTTTGCACTCCTTTATTGTTTCGCATGGCAATGTGCGTATAAAGGGAACGTTTTTTCCGGGTAATGGTTTCAATAAGTACCCTTAGCTCACCGCCACAGATCATATCCAGGCTCTCTTTGAGATCCTGATGAAGCTTGAATTCCATGAGGATGTTCCGGCCCAGGGAAATAATTTTCTTTCCCATTTCCATCACCTGAGCTTCCACAAGCCCCCCCCCAATGGTTCCTCGGATGGTGCCGTCGGACAGAATGGCCATCTTTGTACCGGCAGTTCTGGGGGTGTCCAGGATGGTGGCCACGGCAAAATCAACATCATCGTTTAACAGGGTTATTATGTCTGAAAGTATTGTTTTCATAGTGCAAAGTTCCTATTTTCCATAAATATTCGGCCAGCACCCCATCCTCACCTAAGTTTGGCCTGCTCACCTGACATTAGGGAGTCAGAGCAAATCAATTTACCTGCAAATCCAGCTGAGAATCCGATATATCTAAGTCTAAAAAATATAAATGGTAAATTGAAAACTTCTGACTCCCTTAGTATGCGACCCAGTCCCAAGTAAACGAATAGGGGGGCACTGGCCAAACATTTACATTACCAACCCAAATATTTACTATTTCCCAAATCCGCAAATGGGAAACCTGCAGTTTTTACAGTTTGAGCAATAACCGCCATGGCCCATGCCTGCAATGGTGGTTCGGTCCACCTCTTCCCCTGCCAGGAGCCGTGGCACAATGAGATCAAAAATGCTGGCTCTGTGGTACATGACACATCCTGGAAGACCTATGACGGGAATTTTATCGAGAAAGGAGAGCATGAACATGGCGCCGGGAAGCACCGGAGCGCCATAGGTGACCACACTACCACCGGCTGCACGGATGGAACCCGGAGTCTGATCATCGGGATCAACGGACATGCCGCCCGTGAGGGCGATCATCTGGGCACCGTCATCCACCAGGGAGTGGATGGCCTTAACTGTCATTTCACGATCATCTGACACCAGAATTTCACGAAAAACATGACTTCCCAAATCCTTGAATTTTTCCTTTACCACTGGACCAAATTTATCTTTTATCCTGCCATTAAACACCTCGCTACCGGTGACGATCATTCCCACTTTAAGTGGGGCAAAGGGTTTTATTTCGATAATGGGAAAATGGGCTCGGCAGATCTCTTCTACAGCCGCTATTTTTTCTTCTTTAATGGAGAGGGGGATGATGCGGGTGCCAGCCATGTCCTGTTTTTCTTCAACGGTCTGGAGGGTGTGGAGGGTGGCAAACATGATTTCATCAATGGCATTGATTTTTTCAAGGGCATCAACGTTGATTTTCAAAAGCCCCTTATGTTTTGCTATAAAAGTAACCTTGCCTTCCACCGGGGCAGTTAATTCAATGCCCTGGCCACAGGCTGCTGATGCAATGCGCACTGCCGCATCATTTTCGTGGATTCTGCCCTTGAAATCAGACACATAGATGTGTCGTTTTCCAAGATCCAGCAGATGAGGGACATCTGCCTCCGTAATTACATGACCCTTTTTAAAGGCAGGGCCTTTGAATAGATCCGGAACAATTTCCGTGATGTCGTGACATAAGATCATTCCAACTGCCTGTTCAACTTTTCGCCAAGGAGTCCCCTTCTGAATATCTGATTCAGTGCGGGGTAGTTGACCGGGAGTACTTTTCATTGGTAATTTTCCTCATAGGGCTAATGATTTTTTCCAGAGGGGAAAAGGGAAATACGGGTCACCGGGAAGGGGATGAGGCTTTGTGGCTGACAGCTGCTTTGCTTTGGTCCAGATGATCTGAAAGGAGCGTCAATGTAGTTTCGACCTCTCCGGCCTTAACGGCATTTAAAATTTTTTCATGCTCCCGCACCACCTCGGTCATACGCCCCTCAACGGAAAGGGCGTAGCTACCCATAATATGAAGGATGTCCCTGATATTGTCCATAATGGAAATCAGGCGTTTATTCCCCGTCAGCCGGGCAAAGGCCATGTGAAATGTGCGATCCATTTCCATGAATCGGGTGATGTCACCAGATTCCATGGCAATACGGCGCTGGTTCTCAACACACCGCTCCATTTCAGTCAGGTCTGGGCTGTCAGATAGGATACAAGCCTTTTTAAAAGCGTGGGTTTCAATGATATGGCGAAGTTCAAAAATTTCATTAATATCCTCTTCTCTGAAGCTGTTTACCACCACTCCCTTGCGGGGTAAAAACTCAACAAGTCCCTGGGAAGAAAGCTCCAGCAGCGCTTCCCTGACCGGGGTTCGGGAAATGCCCAGCTGCTGGGCCAGTTTTTTTTCATTATAGATAATACCGCTGGTAAGGGTGTTGGATAAAATTGAGTCACGAAGGGCATTGTACGCCATTTTGGCCAGCGGTTCCGGTTTATTTAATTCACTTAATTCCATGTCGCTCCTGATTTAATCTTAGTATTAATTATATGATATATTGCACGTAACCATAAATAGTGTCAAGAAATAAGCCTTGAATCTTCGTACCTGTTTTTTCATATAAAAAAAAGGCGTCCTTCATTCCTACTATAGACTTTCATGTGGTGAATTCCCATTTTCCCGTGGTTATCCTTAAAAAGTGTAAAGTACTTTTAGGGTCAAATGAAGGATGCCAAAAAAAACTGCAAAGAACAATTAAATTTACTTGACATGGTTTATTGCGCATGTAATATATCACATTAAACATGCTAAAAAAAGGACAGGGCAAAATGGGACTGACTGAATTAGAGGGCTTGGCAGAGTTAAAAAAACCAGTACCCCTGGCAAAGATGGCTTACGACGCCCTTCGCAATTCCATACTTACCAACCGTTTAACATCCGATGTGGTGTACAATGAGAAAGGACTTGCCGAACAGCTTGGTATTTCACGAACACCGGTCAGAGAGGCCCTACTGGAGCTTTCCTCCCAGGGGTTGGTTTCATTTCTACCCCGAAAAGGGGTGGTGGTAAACAAATTTACCAGGGAAGACATTGAAGAGATCTTTGAACTTCGTCATGTCATTGAGCTGGCATCGGTGAAAAAAATATGCCTTACCTGGACACCCAATGACCTTTTTCCCCTTGAACAATGCATTGAAAAGCAGAAACAGATTTTAAACCAGGTGGAAAACCCCATTGCTTTCATGGACATAGATCGTGACTTCCACGTGGCCATCAGCCGACTGACCGGTAATGGACGTTTGGTCGCAATCATGCAAAATATCAGAGATATTCTGCAACTTATGGGAGTTCGCGCCCTCACGGCCCGGGGACGAATGGAGTCGGTGATCCTTGAACATTCCAATATCCTTGGGGCAATAAGAAAACGAGATGTTGAAGAGGCGCTTTTGCACATGACGGTCCATCTGGACCAAAGCAAAGTAGCCGTAAAAATAATAAAATCTAAACAATAAAGGAAGGTTGTCATGGCAAAACCGGAAATAGAATTTATTGATTACGACACCGAATATGACTGGAGCCCCGTGGAAGGTGACACATTGGGAATCAAGGAAAAGATATTAAGTCTTGATCCTGAAACCGGTGATTATACCCGCATGTTGAAATTCCCTCCGGGTATTGAGACCTCGGAAACCCTGGTCCACGAATTCTGGGAGGAGGTACTGCTCATTGAAGGAACCCTCACTGACATCGCTAAAAACGAAACCTATCTGCCGGGATATTATGCCTGTCGTCCTCCAGGAATGCTCCATGGACCCTACAAAATTCCCAACGGCTGCGTCACCTTTGAGATCAGATATCATAAAAAATAGATCTGATTTTAAGGGTTCGGTTTTATTTCAGCCGTTCTAAGCGGTGTGTTACCCGCCCAGAATCGATGGAAACGTAAAGCCTGATTATTTAATTGTGTCTGGCTGACCCTTGTTGCGCATGGGGATCACCAGACAAGTATTTTGCCATCCACCAGGCTGTGTGGGGTGGTTATGAGCGATTTTTACGGGGAGGGAACCGATATTGGATATAAATCTGACCGTTGAGACAAAAGAGGGCAGCAGGCCATTGCGATTTCGCTATACAAAAATGGTCAATGCCGGTTTTACAGGAAAAAATCAGGAAGAGGTGCGACACCATCTCACAGAGCTTGCAGAGAAAGGCATTGAAGTCCCGGACACCACGCCCACTCTATATCCTGTGGTGCCACAGGCATTGTCCACGGATTCCGCCATGGAGGTATTCGGCGATGAAACATCTGGAGAACTTGAGTATGTGTTGTTCGTAAAAAGTGAAGATGAGGTATATGTGGGCGTGGGCAGCGATCACACCGATCGTAATCTGGAAGAGTTTCACATCCCAAGATCCAAACAGATCTGCCCCAACATCGCTTCTAAAACCGTGTGGCCCCTGGATGAAATCATGGCACACTGGGACTCCCTGACCATGCGGTGCTCGGTTATCAAGAATGGGGAACCCACGCTTTACCAGAAAGGTGAGCTAGGACTGTTGCTGAACCCTGCAGAGTTGATGACCTTTGTTAAAGAAAAAATAGAGGGTCCCCTGGACGGTACGATAATCTATTCCGGTACCTTTAAAATGCTCACCGATGATTTTGTCTTTGCAGATCGTTTTGCGGGGGAACTGGTTGACAATGAATTAAATCGTAGGATTGAATTTTCCTATGATGTGCTACCCCTTAATTACATGGAAATTTAGACGTAAATATTCGGCAAGCACCCCATATTCGCCTATTTGGGCCTGCTCACATAGCATTAGTATGCTACGCAGTCCCAAATAAACGAATATGAGGCACTGGCCAAATATTTACATTACCAACCCGAATATTTACATTTAGGCATCCATAATATCATTCCAAAAAGTAGTTTGCACAATTTGGGGAATGATGCTCGGAAAATGGGGTGATGGAACCCAAAAGTGTAAACTGGAAAATGAAGAATGCCGAAATTTAATCGGTGAATCAGAGGGAAAAAAATGAAAATCGCCTCAATTCAGATGTCAGTTATTGAAGGAGACAAGGCGGCAACCATTGAAAAGGCGGCAGGTAAGATTCAAGACTGTGCCGATGCCGATGTGATCATGCTGCCGGAGATGTGGAATCTGGGATTCTTAAGTTTTGATCGCTATGCAACCGAAGCGGAAGAAAAAGATGGCCCTACCCTGACCATGCTTCGTACTATGGCTGAGAAAACAGGCTCCTGGCTCCATTCCGGAAGTTTTGTGGAAAAAGAAGGGAATCATCTTTTTAACTCCAGTTATCTCATTTCTCCCCAGGGAGAAATCGCTGGCAGTTATCGTAAAATTCATCTATTTGGATTCAACTCAAAAGAGACCCAGATTCTCACCCCCGGAGATGCCATTTCAGTGGTGGATACCCCCCTGGGGAAAATCGGTATGGCCACCTGCTTTGATCTTCGATTTCCCGAGCTGTTTCGAAAAATGGTGGACAAAGGTGCTCAAATTTTTATGGTCTGTTCGGCATGGCCCTATCCGAGACTGGAAGCGTGGCAGATGCTCAACCGAGTCCGGGCCATGGAGAATCAATGTTTTCTCGTCTCCTCCAATGCCGTGGGCATGAACCAGGGCGTTCAGTTTGTAGGCCACAGCGTGGTGGTGGATCCATGGGGTGTCGTTATGGCCGGTGGCGGAGATGAAGAGACCGTTGTCTGGACAGAAATTAATATTGAAAAGGTTGCAGCAGCCAGAAAGACGTTTCCCGGCCTTGCCGGCAGGGTGGACTGGCTCAACTGATTAAGGAATAAGTGCTTGATTCGGCCACTTTGTGGTGGTTCTTCAACTGACCGTACTGGCCAAGATTAGAACCAAACCTAACCTGGACAAGCCAGAACCAAAAAGGTTGTCTGATTCTCTCGCAAAAATAACACGAAAATCAGAGATAAGAATCTAAATATAAGGATATGAATAATGGCAAATTTAGGAATTGACTTCTGTGGTGTTCACTTTAAAAATCCCGTGGCGGCCGCTTCTGCCGAACCCACCCTGAACGCTGCAAACATGAAAAAATGTATTGATGCCGGAGCCGGCTCCGTCATTGCGAAAACCATGACCGACTCTACGGCCATGCGTGAACTGACCACCCGGGCCAAATGGCGATTCCTAAATGAAAAACACGAAGTGTGCCATGGAAAGGTACCCCGTGCCTTCAGCCTTTACAGTCGAAGCGGCCTTGCCCTGGAAACCCCCAAGGAGTTCATGAAGGAGATCCGGGAAACGGTTAAATATGCTGAACAAAATGATGCTGTGGTCATCGGTAGCATCGGCTCCACCGAGATAGACGGCTGGGTGGAACTGGGAAAACAGATGGAAGACGGTGGGGTTCCCCTCATTGAATTAAACTTTGGCTGCCCCCATCCCAAATTGATGCCCGGAGTTCGCACCGGCATGAACGTGGGACAGGATTTCAACTATGCCAGCGAGATCACCCACGCCGTTTCCAATGCCGTAAAGGTACCCATCATTATTAAGGTCACCCCCCAAGTCACCGACCTGGTTCAGTTTTCCGGCATGCTCAAGGATGCTGGTGCCGGGGCCGTTACCCTGACCAACCGATTCATCGGGTTTGTACCGGACATTGAAACGGGACAGCCTGGAGATGTGGGGATCATTCCAGACCCCTTACCTGGCCCGGCATAACATTGCCGCCACACTGGGTATGCCCGAGGTAAAGGTAAAGATTAATGCCGTGGACATCGGCGGCGCATTCGGGCTTAAAATTCATTCCTGGAAAGAGAACGTGGTGGCCCTGGCATCCAAACTCACCGGTCGCCATGTAAAATGGTTTGAACCCCAGAAAGATTTCATCGTAACAGGCCCCCACCAACGGGATGTATTCTGGGAAGGTGATGTGGCATTTAAAAATGACGGAACCCTCCTGGGGGTAAAGGCCACCGTGACCCATGATCTGGGTGTAGAAAGCACCAATAAAGGCATTGCTGCCTTAAGTATTTTCCCCGCCTGTTCTTCCGTACCGAATATGTATCACTGGAAGGGCATGCACATTGAAGGGGTGGGTGCCGTCACCAATAAATCCTTTTATTGCGCCTACCGGGGATATGGCAAGGATAAGGGGCTCAAATTCATTGAACATGCACTGAACCAGGTCGCCCGGAAACTTGGCATGACACCCGAAGCCATTCGCCTAAAAAATTACATCCAACCCAACGAATTTCCCTATCATCAGATTAACAATCTTGTCTACGACAGCGGTGATTACCCAGGTACCCTGAAAAAGGGACTGGCTATGGCCGATGTGGATGGATTCCGGGCTAAAAAAGAGCAATATCTTAAAGAGGGAAAATATCTTGGAATCGGTGTGATATCCGCCATTGAACCCGCAGGAGTTGCCGTGCCCAATTGTCAGATGGGCGGCATTACCCAGGCCCGAGTTCAGATCACCCCGGACGGCACCATTGAGGTACACAGTGATCGCACCGAAATCGGCCAGGGAAGTGAAGCCAGCCATGCGATTATTGTATCCAATATTCTGGGATGCAACCGTGAAGATGTCCTTGTTAAACCGGTGACCTCGGATTATATCGGCCAAGGTCCCCTGTCAAGCCGTGGGGCTGTCTATCCTGCCAGTGCCGTTGCCAAGGCTGCTAAAATCATAAAGAGAAAGGTGTGCCAATGTGCCGCCACCTTTCTAAAGGTGGATGAAGAGAGTCTTGTATTGGAAGGTGGTATGATCTATTCCTCCGACGATCCAGACGAAAAATTGACCTACAGACAACTTGCGGAAAAAGCCTACTTTTTTCCCGGTCCCCGGGGACTTCCCCCGGAAATGTTGAAAAACCATGACCACCTGCTGGACGTCACCACCACCTGGTACAGCCCCACCACCGCGGATTCTGGGTCATCCTACACAAGTTTCTGCGTAGCGGCGGACGTTGCCGTGGTGGAGGTGGACATTGATACGGGTGTCACAAAAATTATCAAGTATGTCCATATTCACGATGCCGGTACCATCATTGACAAGCAGATTGTGGACGGACAGATCCACGGCGGCATTGTCCAGGGAATCGGTGAAGCGCTGTACGAAAGACTGGATTATAACGACAAGGGACAATTGATGACCTCCTCTTTTTCCACCTATCTGATTCCCACAGCGGTGGAGGCCCCGGACATTGAAGTGGGCCATATGGAAACCCCATCTCCCTTTACGGAAACGGGCAGCAAAGGCATGGGAGAATCCCCCATCATTGGCAGCAAGGCCGTAATTCTGGCGGCCATTGAAGACGCTTTGACCCCCTTTAACATCGAAGTAAATGAATCGCCTGCAACACCTGAACTGGTCAGAAGCTGGATTGTGGCGGCCCGGAAGCGACAGGAGAAAGCCAAATGAAAATGCCGATTACATTGAACGTAAACAACACCACCTGGAACCTGGACATTGACGCCAATGCCACCCTGCTTGAGGTACTGCGAAGTGACGCACTCAATCAACAGAGTGTCCATAGAAGCTGTGAAGAGGGAGAGTGTGGTGCCTGTACCGTTCTTATGGACGGTCAACCGGTGAACAGTTGCCTTGTCATGGCGGCATCGGCCCAGGGGACAACCATTATGACTTCCGAGGGACTCATGCGGGGAAAAGAACTGCATCCCCTGATGAAGGCCTTTGTGGATGAACTGGGACTTCAGTGCGGATTTTGCACCCCGGGTATGGTCATGTCCGCCTATGCCCTGATAAACCAGTGGGAAGACGAGGAACTTTCCGATATGGATATCCGCAAAGCGATTGAAGGCAACCTGTGTCGCTGCACCGGATATGTAAACATCATTACGTCCATCCGTCGAGCCAAAGAGGCCAAGGATGCAGGCAACTGGTGGTAATTCTGGAATCCGGGATAAGGGCTTGCTGTGCACACCACCGATTACTTTGCAGGGGATGGCAAATTGATTGATGGTGTCATTTTAAAGCCCATAGTCAGCAATCCCCGGGGATAATTCCTCACAGGGACAGATTTAAAATTTGTCCGAAAATGCTATCATGCCGCCCCCCCGACGGGCAATGGGCCCGGCCCGGAACCGTAGACGGCCCAATTGGCCGGTTCCTATTGCCCCTCGGGGGGGCTCTGCTGAGGT
>JASFYZ010000274.1:0-5866 GCA_045046665.1 Desulfobacterium sp. | reverse complement strand
TAATGAATATATAAAAGAAAGGAACCTCGTCAAAATGTATAATACGCCGGTAGCGCCCCAAGATCAAACAATAAACCCTGATAGGCTCAAAATTTCCTTTACACCCCATGCCGGGGCTGATATTTTTCCAGCCATGACGATCACACCTCTTTTGCCGGACTTCTGGTGAATGAAAAAACAAGGATCCTGCTGGAGAAAAAATTTTATTTCAGGGATCATTAACTGCCTTTTCCCCGCAAAACGGAGGTTTTTTATGCTTTTTTTAAATATATTCAAAAAATGCTCATCCCATAGACTGTCCAGAGCGGGCCTGATTCTTTCCCTATTTTTTTATTCATCCCTTTTTGCAGGAGAACCTGCCCTGCAAAAACCCCAGGTCTATTCCAATCAGGAAGATATAACAGGATGGGTGATGAGTGAAAAATTAGACGGTATCAGGGGATATTGGGATGGCATCCGATTGTATACCCGTAAAGGAACTCCCTTGCATCCACCGCCAGGGTTCATAAAAAATTTTCCGCAGTTTCCCCTTGACGGCGAACTCTGGAGCAAAAGAGGCGATTTTGAATTTATCCAATCTGTGGTGATGGACCAGACCCCGGGGGAAGGGTGGAAACGCATCACTTATAACATTTTTGAGGTACCTAATAAAAAAGGGAATTTTCTCTCCCGGCTCAACCGAGCACGCACCTGGTTTGAAGCACATAAAAATACCCATGCCCGGATTATCCCTCAAGTTCGGATTAAAGAGAAATCAGACATGGAAGCATTTTTAAAAAAGATTGAATCCATGGGAGGAGAGGGCGTCATCATCAAAAATCCAGACATGCCCTATCACACCGGTCGCAGTCCCCATATCCTTAAAGTGAAAAATTTTCAAGATATGGAGGGAGTTGTTGTCGGCCTCAACAAGGGAAAGGGAAAATACAAGAATATCATGGGGTCAATGACCGTAAAACTTAAAAATGGCATCACCTTTAAACTGGGTACGGGTTTTAGCGATAAAATCAGGCATACGCCGCCGCAACCCGGTTCAACGGTGACATTTAAATATTATGGATTCACCCAAAACGGGATCCCCAAATTCGCCTCTTTTTTAAGGGTGAGGCAGGACTGAAAACACACCACACATATGACTCTGTTGAGGTTCCACAACAGTTGTGATGACTGTGGACTGACTTCCACCGCGCAGCGATACTCACGGCCATTCCATTCGATCATTTCAGCTCCTCCTCCAAAAAAATTTATCCAGATAGCCCCGTCTGCCGCCAATTCTAGCAAATTGGTTCGTGTCGAACAAAAAGGTGCCTTCTTGCGCCTTCATTCTCAATGGTTATTTTAATAATTGTAATTGAAAACGCTACCAAATATTAAACTATTTTACATAGGAGCACAACAATGACATACCCAAGAACATTTTCACATATAGGATTATCCGTCACAAATCTGGACCAGGCCGTGGATTTCTACACCAAGGTCCTTGGATGGTACGTGATCATGCCACCTACGGAAATCGTTGCTGACGATTCTGCCATTGGCGTGATGTGCAACGACGTCTTTGGCAAAGGCTGGGGTAGTTTTCGTATCGCCCACATGTCTACGGGTGACAAGATCGGTGTTGAAATTTTCGAATTTCGAAACGCCGAGCAGCGGGAAAACAACTTTGAATACTGGAAAACCGGTGTCTTTCATTTTAGTGTACAAGACCCGGACATTGAGGGCCTGGCTGCCAAGATAGTGGAGAACGGCGGCAAGCAGCGAATGCCTATTCGCGAATACTACCCGGGTGAAAAGCCCTACCGCATGGTGTACTGCGAAGACCCTTTCGGGAACCTCATCGAGATCTACTCTCACAGTTACGAGCTGACCTACTCCGCAGGAGCATATCAGAAATAGCTTGAGCCACATAGAGACAAGGCTTGCACACTCGTGCGGGCCTTTCTCTATCTGTTATTCAGGAGCTACCTTTTACGCTTTTCAGACAGACAAAATTTCTTTGAGATGTTCACCGCTGGGACCATCCAGAACAATTCCCCGGGAATGCTTTTCCGCAAGAGTGCGAAAGGGATTGTCCTGAAGGTTGATGTCAAGGAAAGATTAAACATTATGAGAATTTCATATAAAATAAGGACATTTCCAAAGAAAACACCGAAATTTCCTTTACGCCCCCTGTCGGGACTGATATTTTCCCAGGCATGATTACCACACATCTTTTACTGGCTGGCCTGTGGATCAGCTGGTGGCCCGGGGTGTCAGCGATTGTAAGGCGAGTGTGGCCTTTGAGCTTTTCCTTAGCAAACTTGCAGGTACGCAAGAAATAACGCTGTCCAACCTGATCTTCACCATCACCTTCAAAGAGGAGGGGGCCGGTATAAAAACCTCCCGTCAGATTGGAGAGGACTTGGGAAGCAGGCTCCCAATTTCAGGAAAAGACACCTTCTTTATTGTCCTGGAAAATAATATCACCGTTTCAGACCCCTCTATTCTCAACTTTTACACAGCCGAGCGCGGCAACTTTGTCATCCGTGTATCAGAAACCATGGATCGCCTGCGCAGTATCCTGTCCCGCCTGGATCAATGGAATCCGGTAAGTATCCGACCTGATGCTGACACCCTGGATGAAGAAAGCACCGTCCTGACCCAGAAAGGGGACATGTCTGCTCGGTCTCCCGGGAGGAGAATCTGCTGACCCGTGTAATTGAACAGTCCCTACACGGATCTTCTCCGGGCAGGCAATGAGGCTGGTTTTGCCGTGGTAGCCTCACAAATTTTTAAAGGGAAAGCCCCATCCCCTGTGATACACCACCTGGTACTTAGTAACCGTTCCTTTGACACAATGGAAGATGTTGATGCTCAACTGGAGGGAATCAAATACAAGGAAGTGAAAGATTTTTCCATCTCCCAGGGAATGAATTTTGATGCAGTATTTTCAAAACACGTTCTTTCCAGGTTTCTCACAGCACATCAGCAAAAGGGACTGCGCATTCACCAGACCCACAACATTGGCGCCTCCGATGCCACCATTGTCACCCGCTGCATGAAGCCGGAATTAAAAAAACGATTCTACCCCATCGTCATGGGGCCGGGAACCCGATCCCAGAGACACACAACCCCACCCCGGCTGACCCATGGTAAGAATGAAACCTTTGACAAACAAAGCGACAAGTCAGGTGTCCAATTTCTTTTGTCTGTTTTGATTCAATTGGGTGGGGTTATCCCGGCAGAATAACTGCGGCATCGGTGTTGTCAGTGTCAGCCAGTTTACCTTAGCCGGCTTTGCTCTGGTACAGTTTGCAGGCACCTATTCACTCATCGCCCAGATGGATATTTATGTCAGTCAAAGCCACGGACAGTTTGTGAAAATCCGTGTTTGGATGATAGGTTACCGTACACTTACTACGGCGCAGGGCGCATTGAGGATGATATGCTGTGCATTGGAACCGGTGAGCAGCTTGTCCACCCTGGAGGTTTTTTTTATCTGTATGATAATTTCATCAATGCCATGTTCTAGTGCAAAGGAGGTAATATCTTCACCGGGTGTTCTATCCCCCACCAACACATGGGCTTCAGATGAAATATTTTTCTCATCCAGGACAGCTTTTATTTTTTGAAGTTCTTCTGTTTTTTTATCTGCATCATCTCGGCCTACCTGACGTCCGTCAAACAATGATGTAACAAGATACACGTAGGCATTTTGTTTTCTGGCATTGGCAATGACACGGTCAATCAATTTTGAATTGGGATGGGGGGGGTCATACCCAACAAGTATATTCATTGTACTATTCCTTAACATAAATTATTCTTTGCTGAGGCCCCAGTGTTGCGTCAAGTTTTATCTGCCGAACGAACATTTGTAATGTTCTAAAAAATCAATCGTTTTTCAATATTCAGCTCATCCAACAGATAAAGTATGCCATGGCAATAGGCCATAAAGATCACCGTCACCGCATGAGAAATGCAACAAAAATGACTTAAATATTTTTAATATAGTACAATTTGATAATAAGCGCAATGAAAAAAAGAGACATCTTTCATTGATGTGTTACCTCCCTTGGTGTCATTATCCCCCTTTTACGGTGTTCCCTAAAAAAGGTTTGCAATACATTTGGAGATCATAATAAAGGATGCAGCAGAAGGGGGAAGGCTGAAATTCAGCCATTGTGCCGGGAATATGAAGCTTCAACTGTCTTGACCAAGCGAAGCAATGTCTCATTGATGGGGGTTGCGATTCCCAGGTCTTTTGCCTCCCTGACAATGGCCCCATTGATAAAATCAATCTCCGTGGCTC
This sequence comes from Desulfobacterium sp., assembly GCA_045046665.1. Classification (GTDB taxonomy): domain Bacteria; phylum Desulfobacterota; class Desulfobacteria; order Desulfobacterales; family Desulfobacteraceae; genus Desulfocicer. The sequence continues at coordinate 1,578 of JASFYZ010000274.1, read as the reverse complement.
TTTGGGCCTCAACGTCCTGCAGCATGGAAGGCCGGTGGGATTTATGCTGGGCAAAGGCCATTTCCATGGTGGCCGCAATGCGCTGGTCATCCACGGCAATACCCTTTGCAAGTGCAACGGCAACGGCTTCATCAACAATGGAAAATGCAAGTTCTCTGCCCTCTTTTACGGCATCAATCTGGCCCACCGTGATACGCAAGGTGGCGGTCAGGGCATTCATGGCAGAATTAAAGGCCAGTTTTTCCCAGATGGCAACCGTCACATCGGGTGTTATGTCACTGTTCATTCCAGCGTTCTCAAGGGCCTCATTAAAAGATTCAAGGACGGGGGATATTTCACCGTTGACGGCCATCATTTTAACGTACCCCTGACTTTCTGTGCGGATATGCCCCGGACCCACCAAGGTACAGGGATAGGTGGTAATGCCATGATTAATTCTATTGATATTTACAAACTGTTTTATGATATCCACCTGTCCAACGCCATTTTGGAGGGTCACCACATGGGTGGTGGAATCCAGTGCCCTGCCCATGCCTGCCAGTGCAGCGTGAGTATGAAATGTTTTGGTGAACAGTAACACCAGGTCCACTTTTTCCCGGACATCTTCCGGTACCAGGGCTCTCACCGGAATGGATTCTTTTTGTTCACCGGTTTCCACCAGCAACCCCTCTTCGTTCATCTTTTTTATGTGATCCTGCCATAGATCTACCAGGATCACAGAGTTGGGAGTCTGATTTAATTTTGCACCAAACAGACTCCCCATAGCACCGGCACCCACCACAGCAATTTTCATGTTTAATTTCCTTTTATAGTCCATAAATCATACATTACCCAATGTTTGTGAGGGTAAACCCCAAAGCGCTGCCCTCACCCCCTTGAATCTGAAGAAAAAAAGAGAAGAATAAAAAAACCATTGCGGTCAATTTTATATTCCCAATAATTCCGGCAGAAACAGTGTAATTTGAGGAAATGCAATCAATAAAGCAACTTCCAAGAAATCAGCCAGTAAAAACGGATAGACCCCTTTAAAAATGGTATTCATAGGCACATTATCGATGCCTTTAATAATATAAACATTCAATCCCACCGGCGGCGTAATCAGACCCATTTCTGTCACCCGCACCACAAGTATACCAAACCAGACGGGATGAAATCCCAATTCCACAATCAACGGATAAAAAACCGGCACCGTCAACAGTACAATGGCCATGGAATCCATGACACAGCCCAGAGCCAGCACCACTATAAGAATTAAGATCAACACAAAATACCGGTTTATCTCCAACCCGGATATGGAGGAGGAGAGCTCAAAGGGAAGCCGACTCACCGATAGAAAATAACCAAATATCATGGCACCTAAAATAATGGCAAACAACATCCCTGCCGTCTCTGTGGTACTCACAAGACTCTGCTTAAAGGTCTCCCAGTTTAATCTTTTCCTTGTTATAAGAAAACAGAAGGCACCAAATGCGCCAACACCAGCCGCTTCCGTAGGGGTAAACCATCCAAGGTAAATACCGCCGATGACCAGAAAAAAGAGAACCACAACCTCCCAGACATTTCCCAGGGCAACAATTT
>JASFYZ010000273.1:0-16620 GCA_045046665.1 Desulfobacterium sp. | reverse complement strand
CCGGGCCCATTGCCCGTCGGGGGGGGCGGCATGATATCATTTTCAATATTCGTTGTGTCCGGCAGGACATGACCGTTATATGAAAATGCAGCAGCAGAGTGCCCCCAGCAGAGCCTCCGAGGACTGCCCTTGCCCTGTCATGTGGATTTATATGAAAGCCTCACCAACCTACTGGAATTAAAAGGCTTTCGTTTTTAGTTGTGGCAGATAGTTACTGCCATGTGGGTTATAAGAAACTCCACCCAGTAGTCTGTAATGAGTGGAATTTCAAATTTCGTTATGCAGACAAATCTGCCATTTACGTCATTTACAAAAATCAAACCCACTGAAAGCTGCTCACAGCCCTGTCCATGGCCAAATAGTTCTCCTTGGGTGTAAACGGAGAAGAAGTGCCCGCCGTTGAAAAGATATAACCGGGCATCCCCTTTGCTTTTTCCAGATGCGCCAGGGTTTCCGATGTGACTTCCTCTGGTTTTCCAATGAGCAGGGGACCATTGGGATTGATATTGTCAAAGATACAGATTTTATCCCCGACCTTCTCCTTGAGTAGCCGGATGTCCAGCACCTTCTCCTGGGTCAGGTTGCCGGGCATGATACCGTGGATATCCATCTCCAAAAGCATATCAACTATGCCGGTTTTCACGATGTCACCACACATGTGGGGAAGCACTTTGCCCCCATGGGCGGAAAGCGCATTACACACCTTACTGGTGGGCTCATGGACAAATGTTTTATAATGGGCAGGGGATAAAAGAACGGGGCATTCCATGTCTGCACCATAAAATATATAATCCACACCGGCATCAATCAACGCTTTTCCCAGGGCAATATCATAGGGGATCACCGCCTCTTGGAGGGCATGGACAAGCTCTGGATTTTCATACATATCCATCATGATCTCATTGGTGCCCCGGAGTCGTGTGGCAATGGTAAAGGGAGAAATATATTCACAGGCAATGGGAATTTCTCCTTTGAGTTCAGCTTTGAGAAGCCGGACCCCTTCCAGAAACCGTTCCAGCTTCTTTGTCATCAGCTCTATTTTTGCCACCCGTTCCACATCAGCCATGGTGAGAATGGTTGTCTTTTCAATGATGGGAAATACATCTTCGGGGTAACTCACCTTACAATCAAGTGTTTCGGGAATAATACCGCCAATGAGCCCCATACCCAGCATGACCCAGTCAAACTTAAACTCCTCAAGTCCCTTCATGTGGGCCTCAAGCATGGCATGATCTTCCAGAAGCGCGGCTCTAAAGGTGGACCCGTAGTAATTACATACCGGTGCCTCATTAAAGGGTGCGTTGGGTACTTTATCCACGGGCTTTAGTTGAATAGCAGCTTCCAAACGTTCTCTTGAGTTCATAATTGTTCACTCCTTAATTTATAAAACCAGCCATCTGCTGATATGGTGTCAATTTTATATAAAAAACTTATTGAACCTATTGATTTGTTTAATATTTTGCTTTGGCAACCTGGGAAGACAAAAATATCCTCCGACGTTCCTGTTCCAGCCAGGGAAGCCGTCGAGTGCGGCATTCTCCCATTTTTATTTTTTTGAATTATTCTATAAACACCGGAAGATAACCGCTGTAACACACCTCAACGGGTCCGGTCATCACGGCAATGTCATTTTCTTTTAATTCAATGGTGACAGAGCCTGCTGGCATCATCACCTTCATGCGTTTTTTAAGGGTCAATCCACGCCGGATGGCTGCGGCAACGGCCACACAGGCACCGGACCCGCAGGCCGTGGTCATGTTCCCGGGCCTTTCCCACACGAAAAGCTTCATGGTATCGGCGTCCACCACCTGGGCCACACCGATATTGGCCTCTTCCGGGAACAGCGGATCGGTCTGGAGTTTTTTACCGTACAAGGCAAGATCAATGGTCGAGAGATCTTCCACAAAAAAGACGGCATGGGGATTGCCAATGTTCATTCCCACGGGATCTTTAAGGGGACCTGCGCCAATGCCAAGATGCAGGGTGTCCATCTGTCTTGCCAAGGGAATTTCCTGCCACTCTTTTTTCACCCGACCCATCTCCACGGACACCTCTTTCTCCCCTGCCAGGGTACAAGTTAATATGCCGCCAAGGGTTTCAAACTGAAGGGAAGAGACTCCCTTTTCCTTTAATAACAGCCACCCCACACAACGGCTGGCATTACCACAGGCCTCCACAGCCCTGCCATCGGGATTGATGATGCGAACAAAGGCGGTGGTCCCCTCTGTTTTTGGGGGGTCCACAATCAATAATTCATCGGCCCCCACCCCTTCATGGCGATCACAAAGTGCAACGATCTCTTCCACGGACGGGGCATAAGGCTGCTCTCTTCCATCCACAATTACAAAATCATTACGCAACCCATGCATTTTAACAAAGGCCCTGCCCCGGGGAATCAGAGAACAGGTATCTTCTGAACTCCATGGATATGGCGCGGAACTCTCTTTACAAGGCATTTTAGCTATTTCTCTCCCACTCATTTTATAATTCAACATGGGGACAATCACTGTTTTTTCCCACTGATGTCGATGTCCCTGGCACGTTTACTGGTTTTCGTCTTTTCTTTAAAAATTTTTACAAAAAACATATTGGGCCTGCCATGACTCCGGGCGCGTTGGCAAGACAGTTACTCGCTCCTTGAAATCGGTGGTCAGAAGTATGATAAGGGAGTTCATAGAAAATAATATACCCAACATTAATGAGCTGTATACCGACTATTCAGAGTGCTGCATGCAAAAGTGGGTAGTTTTATTATCATGAAGTCCCTAAGCCCTTTTTGTATTAATGAAGATGACAGGCACACATATGGCCATCTCCCAGGTCCGTCAACGCCGGCTCCACTTCCTTACATTTTTTAAACACCCTGGGACACCGGGTGCGAAAACTGCACCCCGACGGCGGGTTGATGGGGCTTGGAATTTCCCCCTCCAGAAAAATAGTCTCCTTACGCCCCCCCGAAGAAACCTGGGGAACAGCAGAAATCAAGGCCCGGGTATAGGGGTGGGCCTTTTGGGTAAAAACAGTTTCCGTACTGCCCATCTCCACCACCTTTCCAAGATACATGACGGCCATGTCATCGGACATGTACCGCACCTGATTGAGATTGTGGGAAACCCACAGATAGGTGATGTCCAGCTCATCCTGGAGATCCTGCATCAAATTTAAGATGGTGGCCGCCGTGGAGATATCAAGCCCCGAGGTGGGCTCATCTGCCATGATGAAAATAGGATTCAAAGCAATGGCCCGGGCCACCCCGATACGCCGAGCCTGGCCCCCGGAGAACTCATTGGGAAACTTGATGGCACAATCGGGATCGAGGTTCACCGCCCGGAGCAGCTGGACCACTTCATCCATGATATCTATTTTTCGGGCATTTTTACCGTGACGCATCATCAAGGGCTCTGCAATAATCTGTCCCACGGTCATTCGAGGGTTCATGCAGCCGTACTGATCCTGGAAGATCAACTGGGCTTTTTGTCGAAACCGACTCAAATCCCGAGGGTTCATTTTCAGTACATCTTCCCCCTGGAAAAAAATCTCCCCGGATTGGGGCTGCACCAGACGAAATATGCTTTGACCCAGAGTTGATTTTCCACACCCACTCTCGCCCACCAAACCGAATGTACGGCCCTTTTTAATGGTAAGGTTCACATTATCCACGGCATGGACGGTTTTCATTCCCTCGCCAAACACTTTGGATAAAACGCCCTTGCCCTGGTAAAAAAAGGTTTTTAACTGACGTATATCGATCAAATCCATTTCCATCGCTGCCTCCCCCTTTTAACATCCAGAAAACAGGCAGACAGATGCCCGTCGCTCACAACCTTTAATTTGGGCACCTCCCGGCGGCAAATCTCCTCGGCAAACTGACACCGGGGATGAAAGGAACACCCCGTGGGCAGCTTATCAAGGGATGGGACAATCCCCGGAATGGAAAGAAGCCGTTTTCCCCGGGCCTGGCGGCTGGGTAATGATTCCAGAAGTGCCGCCGAATAGGGATGGGAAGGGGTATCAAACACATCGGCGGTGGTGCCAATTTCAAAGATACGCCCGGCATACATGATGATAATACGATCGGCAATTTCAGATAAAATGCCCAGATTATGGCTGACATAGAGAACCGAGGTGCCGTATTCCGCGGCAAGGCTGCAAATCAAGCGGTTAATCTGGGCCTCAATGGTTACATCCAAGGCTGTAGTGGCCTCATCTGCCAGCAAAAGAGAGGTCCCCGACGACAATGCCATGCCGATCATCACTCGCTGTTTCATGCCACCGGAAAATTCAAAGGGATAGTTGGAAATCCGGGCTGTTGGATCTGCAATGCCGGTACTTCTTAAGCGCTCAATGGCCTGTTCCCTGAAAAAATCGCCGGATTTAAGGCTCCCGGGATTCTTATATCGCTCCTGGATCTTTAAAATATCGGTCATCTGTTTTTCAATGGTGAACACCGGGTTCAATGCATGCTGGGGATTCTGGAAAATCATGCTGATTTTCTGGCCCCGGATCTGACGGTTCATCTCCTCTTCAGAGAGCTTTAAAAGATCCCTTCCCTCAAACAGCACTTCCCCCCGCCGGATTTTTGCAATCTCTGGTAACAGCTTTATAATGGCAAGTCCCAGTGTGGATTTACCGCAGCCGGATTCACCCGCCACTCCAAGGATTTCACCGCGCTCCATGGAAAAAGAGACCCGGTCCAGTGCCCTCATTTTTCGTTTACCCAAATGATAATCCAGTGTGAGATTGCTCACCTCCAGCAGGGAGCCATTGGCATTTTCATCCTCATCGGTTTCATTCCCCCGTTTCTTTCTCAAGGCTTTTTTGACTTTTTCCTTAATTTTCTGTCCGGAGGAGGGATGGGCCTTCAACGGTCTATCATCTTTCATCATCTGTCACGCTCCTTGGGATCCAGGGCGCCGCGCAAGCCCTCGCTGAAAAGTGAAAAGGCAATCATGGCAAAGGAGATGGCAAGGGCAGGCCAGAGAATCATCCAGGGAGAGACCTGGATATATTTATACCCATTGCGCAGCATGATTCCCCAAGAGGCCGTGGGAGGTCTAACCCCCAGCCCCAGAAAGGACAAGCCCGACTCCCAGATAATCATGGTGGCCATATCCATGCCAAGGCAGACAATGACCGGAGTCATGATATTGGGGGTAATGTGGCGCAAAATAATGGTGAGGGGTTTTTGTCCCATGGCTTCTGCCGCCTTGACATAATCGGCTTCCTTCACCGAAAGGGTCTGGGCCCGGGCGATGCGGCCATAAAAGGGAAAGGCCGTCACAGCCAGGGCCACCACCACATTCACAAGGGAGGGCCCCAACACCGCCACAATGGCCAGGGCCAGAATAATCTGGGGAAAGGACCGGACGATATCAAATAACCATATGATAAAATAATCGAGTTTTTTCCCCTCATTATATCCGGAGATCACACCAAGAAACACGCCAAGAATGGAAGATATGGACACCGCCCCAAAAGCCACCATCACAGCAATGCGGCATCCATAAAGGATACGAGAAAAGATATCCCGCCCCAGATAATCGGTGCCCATCCAATGCGTAAAGCTGGGTCCCTTGAAACGCTGCATAATCTCCTGGGCATTGGGATCAAAGGGGGATATCCATTGGGCACAAATCGCGCACAATAACATGATGGAGATAAAAAGAACCCCCATCAGCCCGCCTTTTATCTTGACCACCGAACGAAGGGTTATCTTGATTCTGTCGCCCCATAGGGGTTTCAAACGCATCCCGGAGATATCAGGGGACTTGTTTGAATGGGAAGTTGCATCACTATTCACAGCATCGTTCCTTTGTTTTAGTCGTACTGAATCTGGGGATTAACAAAACCATAGGAGATATCCGCCAGAAGATTGGCAAACACAAACAATAACGTTGCCACCAGTATGCCGCCCTGGACCACGGGAAAATCCCGGGCATAAACCGCATCCACAATGAGTTTACCCAGGCCCGGTCGGCTGAAAATGATCTCCACAAACACAGCCCCCCCCAACAGTTTACCAACGCCCAACCCGATGACGGTGATGGTGGGAATAATGGCATTTTTCAAGGCATACACATAGGCAATGGCATTCCTTGGAATGGCAAAGGCCCGGGCCGTTCTAATATAGTCCGACTCCAGCACATCTATCATGGATTCCCGGGTCAACCGGGAGAGATACCCCACCCATCCGATGCCAAGGGCTGTTGCTGGCAGAATCAGGTGCATCATAATGTCCACGATATCGCCGTCCGCCCCGGCCCCCAGTGCCGGAAACAAAGGGATCTGAACACAAAAGAGAAGCATCAGCAGCAACGCCGCCACAAAATCAGGAATGGCCACCCCGATAAGGGAAATAAATGTTACGACACCAGAAATGGGACTGTTCTGGCGAATGGCCCCAAAGGCCCCCAGAAAGATGCCGATGAAGGCGGCCACCCCAAGGCTGACAACTGCCAGAAGGACGGTATGGGGCAATGCCTCGGCAATGAGGCTTCCCACCCCATGCCCGGACCACACCGATGTGCCCAGATCCCCCTTGCAAATGCCCACAAGGTAATACCCTAAGCGCACTGGCATGTTCTCATTGAGGTGGAGTCGTTCATTGAGATCTGCTACCAGCTCTGGTGTTGCCCGGGGTCCCAGCATGGCCGACGCCGGATCACCCGGCATCAAATAGGTGAGGCTGAACAGAATGATCAGCACACCGATGATGGTTGGGAAAACCCATAAAATTCGTTTGATGGTATATTTAAGCATGCCGTTACCTTCTCTCCAGAATCATAAATTTTCATAACCGACAAAAAAATATTGGGTAAATATTCGGGTTGGTAATATAAATTTTAGACAGTGCCCCATATGCGCGCTTGGGCCTGCGTAGCATACTAATGCTATGTGAGCAGGCCAAAATGGGTGAATATGGGGTGCTGACCGAATATTTACGAATACTGGTTCTTTGTTGCGGGCAGACCCGGGTGAAATACCAGGTCTGCCCATGGCCGTTATTTAAAATTGAACATCCAGGGAGCCAGACGTCCGTTGGGATAAAGCAGTCCCACATCCACATCTTTTTGTGCAATGAACATTTTGGTACCATGGGTCAGCCAGATGGCCCAGGCGTCTTTGTCCATCTCTTTCTGGGCATCAACGTAAATCTCTTTTCGTTCTTCAGGGGAGATGGATTTCAAGCCATTGGCAATGAGTTCTGCATACCGGGCATTTCGCCACTGGCTGGGATTCCAGCTTTCACCGGCAAAATACTGCATGATGTAATGGGGATCTATGGTGGCGGTGTAAAACTGGATATAGGCATCGGCCTGGCCCTTGTTGGCCGCTTCATTAAATGCACCAATCTCTTTGAGTTCAATAATTACCTCAATGCCAGCCTTGGCTGCATCGGCCTTGATCACTTCTGCCATGATCCGTTCAACATCATTGGAGGGAATAAACAGCTTAACGGTAAACCCATCGACTTTTCCCGCTTCTTTTATCAATGCCTTGGCCTTGGCGATATCCTGCTTGTACGCAGGGGCGTCGGCCCAGTAGTCCGGCAAACCTGGAGGCAGAATGGTGTTGGCCCGTTGTGCGGTGCCGTAAAAAGCAGCTTCCACGATATTGTCCACATTCACAGCATATCGAAAGGCCTGGCGCAGTTTCAGATTATCAAAGGGAGCCTTGTTCACTGTCATGCCTAACCAATATGTTTTCATGGCCGGTTTGGAATAGACATTAAACCGTTTGTCTTTTTTAAAGGATTCAACGGTGATCATGGCCGATCGTCCAATATCAAGCTCACCGGTTTTCAGGGCAGTTTCACAGGTAGCATCTTCCACTATGGGGAGAAAGGTGAGGATCTCAACAGCTGGTTTTTCTTTAAAATATTCTTTAAAAATAGATAATTTAACATGGGATTTGGGTTTCCAGGAGGTGAGCTCATAGGGCCCTGTTCCCACGGGGTTTTTCCCAAACTTTTCCTGACCCATCTCCCCAACGGCTTTTTTAGAAACAATCATGCCGGTATTCATGGGTAAAAGGGAGGTTAAAAGCGTAACCATGGGATTTTTCAATACCAGCTTTACGGTGTAGGTATCCACCACCTCCACATGGTCCAGGGCGGCCCACTGGCTCTTTTCTGGACATTTATTGGCGGGATCAACAATTCTTTCAAAGGAAAATTTCACATCCTCGGCGGTCATTTCACCATACCCTTTGTGGAATTGAACCCCTTTTCGTAACTTGAAAACAACGGTTTTTCCATCTTCTGACATCTCCCAGGATTCCGCAAGATCCGGCACAATGTCCCAGGTTCCTTCATTGTATTTCACCAATCCGTTGTAGAGACAGGACATGATGGTTAACTCCCGCTCCCCACTGGTCATCCAGCCAGGATCAAAGGTGTTTACATCTTCCCAAGTGGCAATCTTCATTTCGTTTTTGCTGGATGCCGCTGCGGAAAAGGTAAAGGAAAACAGCATCAAAATAACAAGCATGACTCTCATCGTCATTCTGCGTTTCATACAAACCCCCGTCTTAAATTTTCAAAGTTAACACTAATTAGCCTGTATCAAAACGACTGGCGAGGGGTTCAAACACAATAAAATAATGTGATTAAAACCTGAATTTCATCAAAACAGGGATCTCGTAAAAAGACTTGTGGTCTTTATGCGAGTCCATCCATGTTGATGGTCGGTCCAATAGCAGGTGTTGAAAAATGAGTATAAAAATGAATACATAATGTAATTCACTTTGTCAAGAATTTTCATATCATATATTTTCTATCAAAGAATACAGCATCTTTGGGTCCCCATTAAACCGGGCACTGATGGCGCACTGATCCACGGCATTTTACGTCAATGCTCTAAAAAGGGAAGATATAAGAAAGACAAATGAGGCCAAGGGTTTTGTAGACAAATTATCATTGACAACCCTTTTTGAAAAGCGCATATAGAGGTTTCAATAATTTTTGCTGGGGGAGCTTGCAAAAGCTGAGAAGGAAACTGATTTCCTGACCCTTGGAACCTGATGCGGTTAATACCGACGTAGGGAAGCGAATCATGTCTTATGCAAGTCATTTTTCCCTATTAGAATTTAACTATATTTTCTGCAACAGATCTTTCCCCCGGTTTTGTCTGACCCACCGGTATCCATCCATGGATTCGGGTAAACGGTTGGACTCTCAATAAAAGGGGAGAAAATGCATAAACAAAAAGATCTGGCCGCAAAGGTTCATGAACTATATCAAAGAATAAGGGAACAACGCCCCCTGATCCATGTGGTGACCAATTTTGTGGTCATGAACCAGACGGCCAATGCCCTGCTGGCCCTGGGAGCCGCCCCCACCATGTCCTGGGCCCAAGAAGACCTTGAGTATATGTCTGGAATTTCAGACGGTCTGTGCGTGAATATGGGCACCCCCACCCGGGAAAGAGTTGGGGCGATGGAGACACTCATGGAACTGGCTGAAAAATCGGGCAAACCCCTTGTCCTTGATCCTGTGGGCTCTGGTGCTGGTCCCTATCGAACAAAAATCGCCAGAAAACTATCCGCCCTGGCCCCCCACAAAATCATCCGGGGCAATGCCTCTGAGATCTGCTCCCTTGCAGATGAAAATTCATCCACCCGGGGGGTGGACACCACCCTATCCCCGGCAGAGGCAAAAAAGATCCTCATCACCCATGGTCGGAGCGGTGAAGCATCCGGACCGGACCGGAAGCGTGGCATCAGCTCAAAGGAAATGGAAACCTTTTCAGACATGGCCTCCTGCCTTTTAATCAGTGGCAAAGAGGACATGATCCTGGACAAGACCCGGACATTGGTTTTGAAAAACGGCTCCAATCTCATGAACGCAGTCACAGGTACCGGATGCATCCTGTCAGCTATCACCGCCGCTTTTTATGCCGTGTGCCCGGACCCCTTTGAGGCAGCAACCGCAGCCTGCGCCACAGCAAGTATTGCAGGAGAACTTGCCGCAGAAAAAGCATCAGGGCCGGGCACCTTTCTTCCCCATTTTATGGACTCTCTCTATACCCTTGACGAAAAAACCCTGAACACCCGACTTAAAACTGAATAGCAAGGAAACAACAAATGGAAAACATCAGCACCCTACCCCGATTTAAACGAATCATTCTCTCCTTCGGGCCGGCCTGGATCATCAGTGCCGTTGCCGCCGGTCCCGGAACCACCCTCAGCGTTGCCAAGGCCGGTGGCACCTATGGATATGGCTTTCTGTGGGTGATACTTCTCAGTGTCCTGCTTGCCTTTGTATGCCAATACATGGCAGCCAAAACCGCCCTGATCGGGGGCAAGGGAATCGTGGGCATTGTCCGGGATAAATGGGGAAAGGGCCTGGCCTCTTTTGTTGCCCTGGATGCCCTCATCGTCATCTGGCTGTGCAATGTGGTTCTCTTAAAGGTTCTGGTTTCCATAACCGGATTTATCACAGGGATAAACAGCCCGCTGTGGGGAGTATTGTTTGTGGCCCTGTTTTATGGTCTGGTGGCCCACGGAGGGTATAAAATCATTGAGGCTGTGTGCAAGGTCATTGTCTCCCTTCTGGTGATCTGTTTTGTCGTCACCCTGTTTATTGCAAAACCCGACTTTGCCGCCATATTAACCGGCTTGATTCCTGATTTCTCACATTTCGGCCAGACCGAAGTATTAATGATGACCGCCATCATGGGCGGCTCCATCCACGTTACCATTCTTTCCATGCAGACCTACACCGTGCATGAACGGGGATGGACAAAAAAAGATTTAAACCTGGCCCTGGCTGATACGGCGGTTTCCCTTCTCGGCGCATTTGGCCTTTATTGCACGGCCATTTATCTCACCGGGGCAAGCGTCCTTCATCCTGCTGGCATAAAGGTGACCAACCTTTTTGAGATGGCAGAAGCCATCAAGCCGCTTTTAGGAGAATATGCCTATGGTTTTTTCTGCCTGGGGATCTGGTGTGCTGTTTTCTCCACCATCATGCCTACCTTTATTGCCGCTGCTTACGTGGTCGGCGACCAGATGAACCAAAAATTCGGGCCGGAGGACAAAACATACCGACGGATCATCCTCATCGGTTGCCTCATTGCCCTGCCCGGTGCTTTCTTACCTGGAAAGCCTATGAATCTTCTGATGCTCATGCTGGCCCTATCCTTTGTGGGCACCCCGCTTTTTGTGGGTATTTTCATGACATTGCTCAATGATAAATCTTTTGCAAAGGAGAATAAAAACAGTCTGCTTCTCAACGCAGGGGGTGGCCTGGCCCTGGCTGTCACCCTATTTCTGGGGGTGAAATGGACTTGGGGAATGATGTAATGGGGAGATGGATTTAACGACACCTACAGCATGGAAGGGACCCTTGACGGCCAGAAGATATCTATTTTCCTGGACCAGTTCATCTACCAATCCCTTAGAAGAATTAGTAAATATTCGGGTTGATAATGTAAATGTTTGGCCAGTGCCCCATATTCGCCTATTTGGGGCTGCGTAGCATACTAATTGCTATGTGAGCAGGCCAAAATAGGTGAAGATGGGGTGCTGGTCGAATATTTACAAGGATTATTCCTTGTATTCAAGAATATCACCGGGTTGGCACTTTAGGTGCTCACATATCGCATCTAACGTGGACATTCGAATAGCCTTAGCTTTACCTGTTTTTAATATGGATAAATTCTGTACTGTAATTCCGATTAGTTTTGCAAGTTCAATTGACTTCATTTTGCGCTTTGCCAAAACTACATCTAAATTGATAATTATGGGCATGTGGATTCCAATTAAACTGTCAATTGTTGTTCTTCACTTATAATGCGGCCTTCATCCATTACCCATGCAATAACAAAAACAATACCTGCGACAACAAGTGTTATAAATTCAGGAAAGCCAAATCCGATACTAACAACTCTTTGGCCAGGAGGGTTTCCTATTGAAAACAAAATACTTTTGGTAGATTCATACAATATTGACAAAAAAACCCACAAAATAAGCGCTTTTGAAGTTCTTTTGAAAAGTTTGACATGTTCAAAGGAAAAGATCACGCCTTCCTGATAAAATGAAAATAACTTTCTAATATTTATTATCCCATAAATTAATGCAGAAAGAGGGAGCAAGCAGATTATGAATCCAACGAACCGTAATGCAAAAGACAAATGATTGGGAATTAGTGAATTTGAGCCCACATTCACGGCAATTAATGTTGCTGGAAAATAATTCAAGAACGCCCAATAGACAACGTAATACAAAGGGATACCAATAAGTAGCACAGAAAACATCAAATGAAAATTTTTACTAACTTTTTTAATTCTTGTTAAATTATTCATGAAAGAACCTCCTATTATTTATATTTGAGGTCTACTTAACCACTAAAATTATCGTTTGTCAATAAGTTTTTAGTGCAAAATAATAATAATTAATCGACGATTTTAGCGTGCAGTGATGGTATAAATGAATGCACTATCTATAATCTTGTAAAAAGGAGCCAGATCAACCTTGGAGTTAGGTCAATATCAAACTGATCGTGACGATCTTATCATCTCTGCCGGGCTCTGTCCGAAATACCGTTTGAATTCACGGCTAAATTGTGAAGCACTTTCATACCCAACAGTATCCGCTGCTATATATACTTTCATCTGTTCGTGCAATATAAAATCCCGCGCTTTGGTCAGTCGTATTTTTTTTAGATATTGGACAGGGGATTCCGAGGTTACTTCTTTAAAAGCCCTGTGGAATGTGGACACGCTCATATTGGCAAGTTGCGATAACCGTTCCACATCAAACTTTGAGGCATAATCTCTGTGTATTGATCGAAGTGAGTGGGAAATTTTGGCAAAATTGCCATTATGTGTAGCCAGTGCGTAAAGAGATGACGCCTGGGTCCCACAAAGCGCCCTATACAGTATCTCTTTTATCAGTCCCGGCCCCAGTATTTTTGCCTCGGTTTCAGACTTCAGGCATTTGAGCAACCTCACAACAGCATCACCCATATTCCCATCAAGTTCAGCCGGTCCCACACCTTTGGGCACCTCGCTCATCTTTACGCTCCGGGGCTCTCCATCCTGATCCAGGATTCCGATCAGTTCATGGAGGGTGGACATATCAATGTCAATATAGAGTCCGAAAAATGGAGCGTTTGAACTGGCGAAGGTCTCACATTCAAATGACATGGGAATTGAGGTGACAAGATAGTTGTTCGCATCGTACTGGAAGATTCTGTTCCCCAGATAGCCGATTTTTTGCCCCTGGGCCACAATGAATATTCCAGGATCGTAAATAAGCGGCGTACGGGGAATATGGTGCTTGCACATAAAAAACCGGACACCCGGTAATTTTGAATCTGTAAATAATTCGTTTACAATAAGCCGGTCAAGCAGCTCAATCATACTAAACATTATGTTTCTCCTATTTAAATAGTTCTAATTATACTTTTCACAATGCCACATATAAGCATAAAAACATAGCTTAACATGTAATAAAAAGAGATATGTGGCAGAAACAGGCAACATTTAAGCAGGAATAGATATTCCCTTGCTCCTTGGGTTAGCGTATATTCTCCCCACAGTTCAGCGGTAGCCACATTAAGCGAGTGGCAATGACCAAACACAAAATGTTAGGACGGCTTCCGGGCCGCACCTTTATTTTAATAAAAATAAACAGGGTGGGAAATACCCCCCCCCCCTTGAAAAAACGAAGGAAAAAGAAAATGGCAAGATTTATTGTCCCAAAAGAAGTATTCCACGGTTTAGGAACTCTTGAGAACCTTAAAGATCTAAAAGGCAGCAAGGCAGTTATTGTTATCGGCGGTAATTCAGTTACGGCAAATGGCATTCTAGCAAAAACCCAGGGTTTCTTATCTGATGCCAATATTGAATCTGCTGTCTTTTCAGGTGTAGAGGCAGATCCTTCCATTGAAACAGTTCTGAAAGGTGCTGAGTTCTTCGCTCAGGAACAGCCTGATGTTATTATCGGACTGGGCGGCTGTTCAGCCATCGATGCGGCCAAGGCCATGTGGGTCTTTTATGAGTATCCTGAATCAAAGCTTGAAGAGCTGGCTGCTCCGTTCGCTGTTAAGCCCCTGCGTAATAAGGCTTACTTCGTTGCAATTCCCTCAACAAGCGGTACAGGTACAGAAATCACCGGTCTTTCCGTAATTACAGACAGAGAGAAAGGAACGAAATATCCTATAGTTTCTCACGAGCTGACTCCTGACGTGGCTATTATTGATGGCGAGCTTTGTGTCAGCATGCCTAAGCATGTAACTGCAAATACCGGACTTGATGCCCTGAGCCATGGCGTGGAAGCTTATGTCTCAAATATTGCCGACAGATATAGCGATTCTCTGGCCAAAGGTTCCATTGACCTGGTATTCAAGAACCTCCTCATTGCTGTAGAAGAGCCCAATAACTTGGAAGCCCGCCAGGCAATGCACGATGCTTCATGTATGGCAGGTATGGCATTTACCAATGTATGGCTGGGAATTGTTCACTCCATGTCACATCAGATTGGTGGAACTTTCGGAGTACCTCACGGTTGTGGCAATGCTATTCTTATGCCCAACGTCATCCGTTTCAATTCCAAAGTAACAGACAAGTATGCCGATCTTGCTGCTCTGTCCGGCAAATCAACTGCTGAAGAGTTCGCCCAGGAAGTATCAAACCTCCGAGTATCTACAGGTGTTGTAGGTTCACTCAAAGAGTATGGTATTGATGAGAAAGAGTGGGAAGCAAAGCTGGATACTATGACTGAGAATGCACTGAACGATCCTTGTACTCTTTTCAACCTCAGAAAACCTACGTTTGAAGAGATCAAGGCCATCTACCAGGCATGCTACGACGGCACAGCGATTAATTTCTAAATCCGGCGGGGACGCATTTATTGACAGGGTGTTAAAGACCCATTGTGATCACCAGGCCGATGGCCTGGTGATCATCCATCCCAACTGGCGGGACCAGCCCCCGGCCATTTTAAAGGGGTGGGTCGACCGGGTGCCGGGTCGGGGTGGCCTTGCAGAACCGGGTATTGAATTTTGTGTAATACATCATGACCCTTCCTTGTTTACTGGTTCCAGAGACAGGGAGCGGCATAGGCCCTGTAAGGCCGCCATTTCTCCGCCTGTTTCAATGTCTCTTTTTTTCCGGGCCGTTTGCCGCGTTTTTCCAGAGCCTTCATGATCCCAAGGTCTGCGGCAGGGAAACTGTCCACCATACCCAACCCCCTCATGGCCACATAATTCACTGTCCATTCACCTATACCCCGGATAGCAGAAAACTGTTTTTGAAAATTCTCAAAGGGCTGGTCGGGATTCAGGGAAAATGTCTTGTCCAGCAACCCCTGGGCAATATTGGTGATGGTTGTCTGCCTGGCACCGGTGATGCCGATGTCCGCAAGACTGGTTTCCAGCACTTCCTCGGGTCCGGGAAAAAAACAATCCAATCCCGCAGGAAAATCTTTTTCCGTCTTAGGTCCCACCTTTTCTGCTATGCGCGAGGCCAGAGTGGAGGCTGCCTGTACTGAAATCTGCTGACCCAGAACGGCCCTGACACAAAATTCAACTCCTCGCCAAAGAGTCCTCTTCTAAATCTCTGATTCAGTGGGGGAGGAATTGGCGTTACTGACTTATGGTTGTTTGGTTTCTGCATAATATCCGAACGCAAAACAAGTTCCTGCTGAAATAAAACCTTGCCGTTTGAAACCGCTGCAATCCCTATATTGATCCCCCCGTCATCGATTCCCACTGTCACCGGCTGAATATGTTCGGTGGTGTCATAGAGAAGCTGGATCGTAAACGGGGTTCTATGGATCACCCTGGCCTTTGCCTGCTTGAGCATAATTCTCGCATTGGATTAAATTATTTATGGGCCGATCTTTTTTCCAGGGCGATGAGTTTTTCTTTGATGTTCAGGCCGTGGGCAAACCCGGTTAAATCCCCATTGCTCCCCACTACCCGGTGACAGGGGATGATCAGGGGAATGGGATTTTTCCCATTAGCCGCCCCCACGGCCCGGGAGGCTTTTGAATTACCCATTTTTTTTGCAATATCTTTGTAACTCACAAGGGAGCCGTAGGGAATGTCACACAACTTGGCCCACACTTTTTCCTGGAATTCCGTGCCCGTTGCGTTGAGGGCAACATTAAAGGTCTTTCTTTTACCGTCCAGGTATTCCAGTACCTGGAGTTTGATATCCTCAAAAAAATCCAGCTTAAATTCCCAACTCTCCTGAATCTCAAATTCCCGGCTGCCTTCACCGGTGTTAAAATGCAGATGCGATAGCCCCTTTTCATCCCCGGCCAGGATGACCTTGCAGAACCGGGTATTGAATTTTGTGTAATACATAATGATCCTTCCTTGTTTACTGGTTCCAGAGGCAGAGAGCGGCATAGGCCCGGTAAGGCCGCCATTCTTCCGCCTGTTTCAATATCTCTTTTTTTCCGGGCCGGTTGCCGTGTTTTTCCAGAGCCTTGATAATCCCAAGGTCTGCGGCAGGGAAACTGTCCACCATGCCCAATCCCCTCATGGCCACATAATTCACTGTCCATTCTCCTATCCCCCGGATAGCAGAAAATTGTTTTTGAAAATTTTCAAAGGGCTGGTCGGGATTCAGGGAAAATGTCTTGTCCAGCAACCCCTGGGCAATATTG
>JASFYZ010000272.1:0-5186 GCA_045046665.1 Desulfobacterium sp. | reverse complement strand
TTTGACATTTTTTTGAGAAAATTTCCACAAAATAAGGGAATGTTTGGGGAACGTGTCAACCTGTGAATGAAAATGCCAAATCGGTTTTTTAAAAAAAATAATTGTCAAGTTTAAGAAATATTTGCAGCAATACCCCACAGAGCCTTTATCTTGGGATTGGAGACATTCTTTTTAAGGGTACATATGCCAATGGAAAAAGGGGTCAGTTTCGGTGTGTTTTTTAAAATATCAACTTCATTGTGAAGAGGGCTTTTTTCCAGTACCAGCCGGGGAATGACGGCCACCCCACATCCCAGGCTGACCATGGC
Source organism: Desulfobacterium sp. (assembly GCA_045046665.1). Lineage (GTDB taxonomy): Bacteria > Desulfobacterota > Desulfobacteria > Desulfobacterales > Desulfobacteraceae > Desulfocicer. The sequence continues at coordinate 4,878 of JASFYZ010000272.1, read as the reverse complement.
AATGATGGCTTCATTTCCTGCCACCTGGGCATAGATGTTGGCACAAACCTGTTCCCGGGTGAGCCATTGATCCAGTTGTTGTCTGCTGAGTCCTTGATCCGGCATGATAAGAGGGGTTTTTTCCCAGTTGATGGTGGTGCCGGTGTATACCACGGTATCTGGAAATTTTGCCGGAGCAATGAATACCAGTGGGGTTTCGGTGACTTTCATGTATGCCAGGTCTTCTGGCATTTTTTCCGGCAGGGCCGCTATGGAGATATCCACCTCTTCATTCCAGAGTTTGGTCAGTGCCTTGGCAGCATCGCCGGTTTCCAGGTTGATTTGTACCGCTGGGTGCATTCTGCGAAATTCAAATAAGATACTGGATAAAATTCCGTATACAGCGGTGACTGATCCGTAAATGGACAGTTCTCCCACCAGCCCTTCGATGGTGGAGAGATCATTTTGGAACTCAACCCAGCGTTGGCAGACATCTTTTGCATATCGCTGGAAAACCTTTCCGGCAGCGGTGAGGGAGACAGACCTATTATCACGAATAAAAAGAGAATCCCCTACGGTGTGTTCAATGCGTTGGATCATTCGGGTCAGGGCTGATGGGGTCATGTTGCAGGCCCGGCTGGTTTTGCCAAAATGCAGGGATTGCGCCAGATGCCTGAAGGTTTGAAGTTCTCGAATATCCATAAAGTGACCTTACTTCATAAGCTCGGCCGTAAAACCCATGCCTTTAGGCTTGGGACATAAGGCCGTGACTATTCAAGCCCAGCCCTTTAGGGTTGGGTTATGATTTGTATTCTGAAATATGCAACACAGTATAGCAAATAATTCACTTGACGCAACGATTAAAATGGGATTTTATGCTATTTAACAATTGGAAATACTAACAATCATAATTAGGAGAAATACTATGGGACAAAATTATTTTAATACCTTACCCCTCAGGCTTCAGCTGGAAGAACTTGGACAATGTCGTTTTATGGACTATTCCGAATTTGACGGCGTGGAAGCCCTTAAAGGCAAAAAAATTGTTATTGTGGGGTGCGGGTCCCAGGGACTTCACCAGGGACTGAACTTAAGAGACAGTGGGCTGGATGTATCCTACACCCTGAGACCTGCCGCCATTGAGGACAAAAGACAATCCTATAAAAATGCAGCGGAAAACGGGTTTAGCGTGGGTATTTATGAGGATATGGTTCCTGTGGCGGATCTGGTGATCAACCTGACACCCGATAAACAACATAGCCCGGTGGTGTCTGCTGTTATGCCGCTGATGAAAAAGGGGGCGTGTCTGGCCTATTGCCATGGGTTTAATATCGTGGAAGAGGGCATGAAGATCCGGGAGGATCTCACCGTGATCATGGTGGCCCCTAAATCCCCGGGAACAGAGGTTAGAGAAGAGTACAAGCGTGGATTTGGTGTGCCCACCCTCATTGCCGTCCACCGGGAAAATGACCCCGATGGATATGGCTGGGAGATGGCCAAGGCCTATGCTGCCGGCACCGGCGGTCACCGGGCAGGTGTATTAAAGTCGTCTTTTATTGCCGAGGTGAAATCCGATCTCATGGGAGAGCAGACCATCCTTTGCGGTATGCTCCAGGTGGGGTCCCTTCTGTGTTATGACAAAATGATGGAAAAGGGGGTTGACTCCGCCTATGCCTCAAGATTAATTCAGTATGGATGGGAAACTGTCACCGAGGCCCTGAAACATGGCGGTATCACCAATATGATGGATCGCCTGTCCAACCCCGCCAAAATTAAAGCCTTTGAACTGGCAGAAGAACTCAAGACCATCCTCCAGCCGTTGTTCAATAAACATATGGATGATATCATGTCCGGTCATTTTTCCAGCACCATGATGGAAGACTGGGCCAACAACGATCTCAACCTTTTAAAATGGCGGGCAGAAACCGCAGAAACCGCCTTTGAAAAATCCCAGTGCACCGAGGCTGAAATTTCCGAGCAGGAATTTTTTGATAATGGGATTCTCATGGTGGCCATGGTGAAAGCCGGGGTGGAAATGGCCTTTGACACCATGGTGGCTGCAGGTATTAAGGCGGAATCTTCCTACTATGAGTCCCTCCATGAGGTTCCCTTGATTGCCAACACCATTGCACGTAAAAAACTCTATGAAATGAATGTGGTGATCTCTGATACCGCAGAGTATGGCTGTTATCTCTTTGCCCATGCAGCAGTTCCCTTGCTCCAAGATTTTATGAAGAATATAGATACGGATGTCATTGGAAAGGGCCTTGGCTGTGGAAATACCGGAGTGGATAATATCCAGCTGATCCAGATTAACGAGGCGATTCGTTCAATCGGTGTTGAAATCATCGGAAAAGAGCTGCGCTCCCACATGGGTGCCATGAAAGCGATTTTGTAAGGCCGAGATCCCGTTTTTTAGCCATTTTTTTGGGAAAACAACGGGGCAGGCAGGCTGAAATAGAATATTATTCCCGGCTATTTTCGATTTTTTTTGCGTATTGTAAGAAACAGCAGGCCAAGTGTCATTGTCAGCCATGTGGCAGGTTCCGGTATGGGTGGTATATTATCATCCGTGTCCGGATTAATGTTGATCACAATTGGAATAGGAGTCACTTCCGGTTCAGGAAGTGACTCAGGGGGGGGCGAATCCGGTAATATATTTGTTGGGGAATCATCATCGGGGGAAGGGGTATTTGATGAATTTCCACTGGAGCCGCCTCCATTGGTGTCAGGAATCCAGATGGAAGGCTCAGGTGTTATTGTGGAAGAGTTATTGCCCACAGATTCAGTGTTTTTTTCTGTGTATGTTTTTGAAAGGGATGTTGCTTTTCGACTGGCGTTGTTTGCAGCAAATTCTCTGCCGTTTTCAGCCATGGCATTGTTTCCAGGTGACGTAACGGCTTTAGGACTGTCATCACAGGGCAGAATGATTTCTGCGGGACCGTTCCCACAGGAATAAGGCAGTATCCATCTGTGCCGATCATAGTTTACAAAGAGTGCAGGTTCCATTTTTCCCGTATACTTTACAGGTCCAAGAGATCCACCGTGTTTAAAGGGGAGGAAATATAAATAAGTGTTCTGGGAGAGTGTACCAAAAGAGACTTCGTGTTTGCCAAATATGACATTGTTGGGTGGTTCTGGTCTTTTAGACGCTGGTGCTGTTGCCCATTTTTTGAAATCGGGAATGAATGCTCTAAACAGATCCAATACGGTGTCAGGAATAGGGCGGCCCCACTGTTTTCCAAAATTTTCCAGTAGATCCGGATTTTTGTTCAACATATCCAGACCGGCATCCAGCGGGTAGGATCCCAATACGTCGATTTGAACGAATTTTCTTTGGATATCCTTTAGGCACTTTGTTTTTGAAAAGTTTACTTTTTTATCAATTCGGGAAAGCATGGCCACTGGGTGAGCCTTGCTGTCTATGGTAACTGTTCCAATGGGTATGGCCCGGACATCGTTGGCCTGGCTGTTGGTGGCGTTGGATTTGTTTTTTAGAAGAACATAGCCAGATCCATTGGTATAAAGTTCTCTGCTTTCACCGGTTTCCATCATGTAAAAGAGAAGTACAACAAAACAAAGGGTCGTGATGCTTAAGCCGATAAGAATATAAGATTTTATTGTATACATGATTATACGCCTTATTTGTCAATTAAAGATCTGCGTCGTCAAAATTTTAACCGTTTCGTTTTAACCCATTTGACTGGGTTTGCATAAATGACTATCAACATTCTTCAGTGGCTTTAAATATCAAGAAATTTCTCCGGTAATGCTCCAAAGGGCCTTAATTTTGGGGTTGTGACGTTTTTTTTTCAAAATGCAGATTTGGAAGACTGCCGGATGCTTTGAGGCTCAGTTTTTCATACACTCAGTCACAATAAAGTACGAAACCTCATGATGACAGAATTTTGGACAGCGTTTCATGTAACCGCAAGCGTGAAGTCCCCTACTCTGTTGCCGATCATACCTATGTTCGCAATAATTCAGCAGCATGTTCCAGGGTGGCCTGGGTGATGATGCTTCCCCCCATCATTCGTGCAATTTCTTGTATCCGTTCCTCTTTTTTTGTAAGAGGGGTGATCAGGGTGGCAGTGCGCTGATTGACCACCTGTTTTTCAATCTTGTAGTGGTTTTTGCCATATTTTGCAATCTGGGCCAGATGGGTGATGCAGATGACCTGGTATTTTTTTGACAGGGCTTTGAGTTTTATTCCCACCTTGTCCGATGTTTTGCCCCCAATGCCGGAATCCACCTCGTCAAATACCAGGGTGCCAAGATCATCAGCGTCGGAAAGGATGGCCTTCAAGGCCAGAACTACCCGGGAAAGTTCCCCCCCGGATGCAATGCGTGCCAGGGGACGGGGATTTTCCCCGGGATTGGGTGCCATGAGAAAGGAGACTCTGTCCATGCCGGTGTCAGTAATCTTCATCCCATTGACGGAGAGAAGATTTTTTTGTCGATTTTTAGGGAAAAGTTCTTCTCTGGGGCTTTCTTTGGCTGAAGGGGAATGGGTCACGGCGATGGTGAATCGGATTTGATCCATCTCAAGGGTTTTTAGTTCATTTTCTGCCGGCTTAGTGTCTCGTCCGTGGATAAAAATAATGTGTTTTTTTGGTGGCATTCTCGTTCTCATATTTTAGTTTTTAAATTTACGTATCAGTTTGAATATAACTTGTTTGAGAAACTTATCCATTCCTAAGCACCTCTATGCCTTAACTGTGATATATCACATAATTAACTCTCATTAATTACCAAACAAGATCAATTAAAATTGTTATTACTTATCAGCCTTAGGTTTCTTATTTGTAAAATTAAGCGTAGCTCCAAAAACAATATTTAGCTGGGTAAAAAAGAAATGCTGACTTGCCTTATCAGATTCTGACATGGTAGTTCTTATAT
>JASFYZ010000271.1:0-13763 GCA_045046665.1 Desulfobacterium sp. | reverse complement strand
CCCACTTGTTTGACGATGTTATAGGCAAATTTTTCGTCCAGCCCCAGGGATTTTCCATTACCCGGGGATACGCCAAGGAAGCGTTTCACCTTGGGATCTGTACTTTTTAATTTTGCATCCACATTTTTGGAGGTGATACCCAGTTCTTCGGCATTGATCATGGCCAGCACGGAGTAGTTGACAATATCTTTCCACTGATTGTCACCATGGCGAACGGCAGGGGCAAGGGGTTCTTTGGAGATGACTTCGGGAAGGATAATATAGTCACCGGGGTTAGGAGCCACAGCACGAGTGCCTGCAAGCTGGGAGGCATCTGACGTCAGACAGTCACAGCGACCGGCAAAAAAAGCCTTGGCAAGTTCTGCGGTGTTTTCAATGACCACAGGATTCATTTTCATGCCATTGGCCCGAAAATAATCTGCCACATTCTGCTCGGTGGTGGTTCCCGGAAGGACACAAACAGAGGCACCATCAAGTTCTTTGGCACTTTTAACGCCCAATTTTTTGTGGATGAGAAATCCCTGCCCGTCATAATAGTTGACCTGGCAGAAATCAAGTCCCAAAGCCGTATCCCGACTCAGGGTTTGGGTGCAGTTACGGGTCAACACATCAATTTCACCGGATTGAAGTGCCGTAAAACGTGTTTTAGCGGTGAGGGGGGTAAACTTGACTTTGGAGGCATCGCCAAATACAGCCGCGGCAACGGCCCTTGCGGTGTCCACATCCAGCCCCTTCCATTCTCCTTTTGCATCAGGCTTACCAAATCCGAACAGATCCCCATTGACGCCTGCCCGGATGTAGCCCTTGGCTTTTACATCGTCAAGGGTCCCTGCCATAACAGCCGCAGATGACACAAAAGCAAAGGTGAGAATGACGGTCAAACAAATTTTGAACAATTTCATGGATGATTCCTCCCTATGGGTTTAGCTATATAAAACAGGCCTGCGATATTGCAGTCCTTATCAACGGAGGCAATGAATAAAGAAATTAAGCTTTGTTTATCTATGTCAATTCTCTTTAAGCCTGTCAAGGCTTTACAGAAATTATAATGTTGGCAGTGCGGGATGATTCATGGCGCATTTAAGCTATTGCAATGGTACTTACTCAAGGAGATTATTTCGAATCACTGGGGCTTTTTGCCATGTCAAGGGCAAGGGCGGCCACCCGCCGGGAAGCCCCTTTTCCCCCCAGAAGTGACGGTATCGTCCCCAGACGATTTTTCATGGCACAGCGCGCAGGATAATCCAGAAGAGACATGGCCCTGCCACTTATTTTTTCCGGGGTGGCATCCCCCTGGAGCAGTTCTGGCATGATCTCTTCGCCAACGATGATATTGGCAAGCCCCACATACCTTATTCTGACAAACAGGCGGGCAAGAGAATAGGTCACCCAGGACATTTTATATACAATAATGGTGGGCACCCGGAAAAGAGCCGCCTCCAGGGAAACCGTTCCCGATGCCGCGATAATCAGATGGGCCGAGGACAGTATATTGGTGACATCTCCGTGGATGACTTGAAATAGATTTTTGTTATTATAACTGTCTAAAATGGCATTAAACCGGTCCATATCAACGGCGGTGGCGCAGGATAACAAGAAGCGAACCCCGGGCATGTGCTGTTTTATTTTTAACGACGACATAAGAAAAATTTCAAGAAGCGCGCCAATCTCGCTGTTTCTGGAGCCGGGTAACAAACCGATGGTAAGAACCCTATCCCCGGATTTGATCCCAGGAAGCGTCCCTGGATCATGACAATCCAAGAGGGGATGTCCCACAAAGGTGTGGGGAATTTTCCATTTTCGGTAAAGGGGGGCCTCAAAGGGAAAAATCAACGCCACATGGTCCACATATTTTTTTATTTTTTTAAGACGGGACAACTTCCAGGCCCACACCTTGGGGGAGATATAGTAAAGAACAGGCACCCCCATGGCCTTGGCCACAGCAGCCATTTGCAAATTAAATCCCGGATAATCAATGAGAATCAGCAGATCTGGTGAACATTGCTCCAACCGAGCTTTGATCCCCCGAAAAACCCTGGCAATGGTCCGCATCTTCAGCAGCACTTCGGTGACGCCCATGACGGACAGATCCCGGATGTGAAACAATATCTCCATGCCAGCCCGGGCCATGGCATCGCCGCCAATACCAGTGATATCTATTTCCGGAGCTCTTTGTTTCAGTGCCTTGACAAGATTGGCTCCATGGAGATCCCCCGAGGGTTCCCCGGCAATGATCATGATTTTTTTTGGAGTAACCTGGTAATGGGGTAGACAATCATTTGAGATATCCATCATGACAAAACATCCTCATCTTCCAGGGCCACAATGCTGATTCCCTGTTGGTTGGCCAGATAAATCATATCCTCTCGATCAAAGGAGAGACTTTTTTCTGCCTCCAGCACCAGCACATCGGCACCGGATTCCACCATGGTCTGGATGGTTTCAACCCCTGATGAGGGCAGATCAAACCGCAGATCTTGTAAGGGTTTGGATCGTTTCACCACCACAGCGCCACCGGTGCTTAAAGAAGCGCCCCGCCGGATGGTGGCATCGGTGCCATCTGCCGCCTCCACGGCAAGCACAGTGCCATTGGAGACCACCACACATTGTCCAATGTCCAAGCGACCAATCTCCCCTGCAATGTGCCAGCCGGTCTCAATATCCTTTGTGGCGGCCCGTCCCGGTTTTTTTCGGGTCCAGCACCCTTTGGGAGAAATAAGATCCGGCAGCAGCAAGGTGGAAGAACAAATGGTGACACCTTCTTTTTCCAGAAGGTCGACAAAGGCCCTCATAATCCCATCATCATGGGTGTGTCCCATGGTGGCGATGAAGGCCAGGGCCTTAAGATCCGGTTTAATATCGGTGAATATCCGTGTTTTTTTAACGGTTCCCAGCATCACGGCCCGGGTAACCCCATTGTGTCGAAAAAATTTCAGCAATTTCGTCACCTGGCCCAGGTGAACCCATTGGATAGATGTCACATGATCTGCAAGGGAGGGGGATGCCTCATTGACATAGGCCGCCGCATGCACAAGAATGCCCTTTGCCTTTGCCCTTTGGGCAAACAGCAGCGGAAACTGCCCTCCCCCTGCAATGAGACCTATGGATTTCATTTATCTTGTAACACCTCGGCTGGATCGCTCAATGAACTGAATAAAGTTCACCACTTCCGGGACCTGTTCCACCTCGGCCCGGACCCGTTCCGAGGCCTGCTTCACGGTGAGACCGATGCGAAACACGATGCGATAAGCCTTTTTCAGACTCCTCAGGGTGGATTTGGAAAACGCTTTACGCTTGAGGCCCACATTATTCAAGCCATGGAGGGTGGCCCTGTCTCCTGCGGCGATGACATAGGGAGGGATGTCCTTGACCACGGCGGACTTACCACCAATGTAGGCATGATCCCCGATTTTAACAAATTGATGGATGGCCACAAGTCCTCCCACCGTGACATTATCCCCCAGCTCAATGTGACCGGCCAGGGTGGCGTTATTGGCCAGGATCACCTGTTTTCCGGTCTTGCAGTCATGGGCGATATGGGTGTAAGCCATCAAATAATTTTCTTCCCCCACCTCGGTGTATCCCCCCCCAAATGCCGTTCCCCGATTAATGGTAACAAATTCTCTAATAATGGTGCCCCGGCCGATTTTAAGGTAGGTCTTCTCCCCATGATATTTTAGATCCTGGGGGGCAGCGCCAATGGAAGCATATTGGAAAATACGACAGTCCGGACCCACATGGACATATTCGTCAATAATGGTGTAGGGGCCAATTTCAGTACCAGCACCAATGGTGACATTCCCCCTGACAATGGCATAGGGGCCGATGGTCACATCAGAACCGATTTCAGCGTCGGCATCAATGATGGCCGTGGGATGAATCATGGGATTACTCCGTTTCAATGCGTTTTTCAATGGCTTTTATCTTTCGTTCCAGGGAGAGCAGTAATTTTCTCATTTCAGGAAGACGGGGCAGAATACGCCCCACCTTCAGCCAGTTTTTGTGGGGCATATCCGGCATACCTGACACAATTTCACCGGGGGGCACATTTTTGGTCACCCCGGCACCGGGTCCCACAATGGCACCGTCCCCCACGGAAAGATGGCCGGAAATACCCGCCTTTCCAGCTATGATAACATTGTGACCAATGGTGCTACTACCTGCAATACCCGACTGGGCCACCACCAGGGTGTGGGATCCGATGGTGACATTGTGGGCTATGTGCACCTGGTTGTCGGTCTTTACTCCCTGGCCCAGCCAGGTCCGCCCCATGGTGCCCCGATCAATGGTATTACAGGCACCGATTTCCACATGGTCATCAATCTGGACAAATCCGGCATGGGGAATTTTTTCATGGGCCTGGCCATCCGTGGTAAATCCAAACCCATCACTTCCAATCACCGTGCCGGAGTGAATGAGCACCTGGTTGCCAATGCAGGAGCGTTCCATGATGGTGACATTGGGTTTGACAATGGCATCATCGCCAATACACACCCCATCTCCGATGAACACCCCCGGCATGATCCACACCCGGTGTCCCAGGGTAACATCATCACCGATAAAGACATGGGAAGAGATCACAGGGTTCTTTCCACATGTAAAATTTTGCCCTGTAACCGCCAGGGAAGAACAACCGGATGCGGGTCGTTTTTCCGGATAAAACCATGAGAGCATCTTGAAAAAAAACTGTTTTGGATGCTCGCACACAACAAAGGTGCCCCCAATGGATTCCAGAAAAGAGAGCTCAAGGGTATTCGGTACCATGATGGCCCCAGCCTCGGAGACATCCAATTGTTTAATCCATGCAGCATCCACGGCAAAGGCGAGATCCCGGGGGCCTGCCTGGTCAAAGGGGGCCACCCCGTGTATCACCCGAGCAGTGTCTCCTACAACCATGGCGTTAAATTTTTCTGCGATGTGCTGAACTGAAATGGCCATCATTTTGCAACTGCGGCTTTTTTGTTGTATGCCTTGATCAGTTCATCCGTGATATCAATGGCATCGTTATAATACATCACCCCGCCCTCATTGATTTCAAGGATGAGATCAAAGCCTTTTTTCTTTCCCACCTCAGTGGCAATGGCCAGTACCTCGGTTTTAATTTTATTAAAATGCCGGGCCTGGATCTGTTTGAACTCTTTAAGGTAAGTGGCTTTCAGGGTCTTATAATCATTGGCCTTGATGCGGAATTCCCGCTGTTTTTGTTCGCTCTTATCCTTTCCCATGACCAATGCTTCCCGCTCAAGGGTCTTTTGCAATGCCATGAGCTCCTCTTCCTTCTGCTTGACACTGGCCTCCATCTCTTTGCCCTTTTTATTCATCTCCGCACTGGCCATTTTCCCCGGGCTTGAGCTGGAAAGTACCTTCTGAAAATTAACCACCCCCAATTTGACCCCCCCGGCAGCCAGGGTGATATCAACGGTTCCAAAAAAAAGAAACATTGCCATAAAAATCATCATACTTGTCTTTTTCATACGATCCTCCACGGTTTAACTATTAAAGCCTGGTTCTAAGTTCGGCCACTCCGGTTATTTGGTGGCCCACTCCAAAATGGCCGAAGTTCGTGCCAGACCCAACGCTTGTTGTCATTTTAAATGAATGCTGGAATCCAACAGATGTGTGAATTAAAAAGTTCCCCCCATCGAAAACTCCCAGCGGCCCCCGGTGTACTCATTGCCATTGAGAATACTGCCGTATTCAATGCGGATAGGTCCCATGGGGGAGTACCACCGGACACCGCCTCCAAGACTGGTGTACAGATCGCCAAGCTCAATATCCTCGCTCTTTTCATAGACATCTCCGGCATCATAAAAAACCACCCCCACAAGCTTCATATCCTCAATGATGGGAAAGGTGACTTCGGCATTGAACTGAAGAAATTTTTCTCCGCCCCGCTCTTTGGTCTGGCCTTGGGGGGTAGCATTGATGTCCTGCCAGTCATAGCCCCGGACGGAATTGATACCCCCAAGGTAAAAGCGTTCATAATCAATGTCAGTGTCACCATCGGATCGGTCATCCAAAAACCCTCCCCGGCCATGGAGAAACCCGGTAAACTTCCAGAACAGGGGATAATACCACCCCGTCTCGGCAATGTACTTTGTGAAATCAATCTCTCCCCCCAGCCAACCACCAGCATATTCAACGGAAACACTGTGTTCTGAGCCCTTTGTGGGGTTAAACCCGCTATCTCTGGAATCATACCGTAAGGAAGTGGTAATGCTGCTGGTCACATAGTTACCGGCATCCACATCGGTGTAGTCTTCGTCCACATTTTCAATGGTGAAGTCTTCATACCCGTATTTAAACCCCAGTGAAGTATAATCAAAAATTTTATACCCAAAGCGCAATGCACCGCCGGTGCTGTCCTTGTCATAATAATCGTACTCGTAGTCCCATTTGTACAGATCAATTCCAGCGGACAGGGGGATATCAAACAACCAGGGTTCGGTGAAACTGAAGGTGTATTTGGTGGAAGAAGCGGAAACTTCCGTCTTAAGGGAAGCAATCTGCCCCTTTCCCATGAAATTACGCTCGGACACTGAAACCATCCCGAAGACCTTGTCCTCACTGCTGTACCCACCGCCAAAACTGAAGGCCCCGGTTGGTTTTTCCGTAATTTCCACATTCAGGTTTACCTTATCTTGGGCACTTCCCTGGCTGGGCTTAACCTCCACATTTTCAAAATAATCAATACGCCTTAGATTTGCGGTGCTTCTTTGAATTCCCGACAGGGAATAAAGCTCCTGTTCGTGGACGGTGATCTGACGTCGGATCACCTTGTCCCGGGTTTTGGTGTTACCGGTGATTTGAATCCGTTCAAAATAAACAGGGTCTCCTTTCTGGATATCAAAAAGAATGCTCACCTGTTTTGCTTCAATGTTTCTGGCAATGGAGGGGCGAACATCGGTATTGGCAAAGCCCTTGTCCGAATAGCGATCGGTGAGGGAAAGCATATTGCTCCGAAGCATATCCCTGGAGTAGAGCGCATCGGTTTTAAGGCTCAGACCTGACATCAACTCATCCTGGGAAAAAATCAGATCTCCCTTAAATGAGATCTCACCAATGCGAAACTGTTCCCCCTCCTGGATTTTGAATTTAACCCAGATGCCCTCTTCCTTAAACTCAATCTCAGGATCAGATATCCGGGCATCGATGAAACCATTGTTTTTATAAAAAGCCTCCATGCGATATACATCCTGGGTGAGTTCATTTCGATCCAGATCTCCAGATGAAGTGATCCATGACCAAAAGCCCTTTTCACTGGTTTTAATATGCTTTAAAATCTCTTTACGGGTAAAAAAATTATTTCCCTCCAGCACCAGGGTTTCAATGCGAAGTTTTTTTCCTTCTTTAATGGTAAAAATAATATCTGCCTGATTGTTTTCAAGCAACTTAAGCTCATAGCTGATTTCACAATTATGGTAATTCTTATCCGTGTACAGGGTCTGGATGGCAGCCACATCCGCCTTTAATTTATAAATATTTAAGATAGAACCGGTGCTGGTGGAGACCACATCAAAAAGTTCCTGCTCCTCATAGATGCGATTTCCCTGGAATTTAACCTTACGGACACTGGGTTTTTCTTCAACGGAATAGATAATCTCAAGCCCGGTGTCATAATCCTGTCGCTCAATGCGGACATCATTGAAATATCCCATGCCATAAATGGCCTTAAGATCGCTGTTCAGGCGTTCCGGGCTGTAAATATCGCCTTTGGCCGTATGAAGCATTCTCAGAATGGCATCGGATTCAATACGAATATTACCTTTAACACTGATTTTTTCAATGAGTTTTCGGTTAAAAATCTCCCCGGATATTTCAATGCTCAATGCATTCACAGCGGAAAAAATATTTTCAACGCCCTGGGCTTCTGAAAAAAATGAGACCGGCCGGGTACCGGCAATGACATCCTTTACCTTCATATCCATACTGATCTTCTCACCGGAAATAAACACCGTTCCCCACAACAGATAATCCATCCCTTGGCTGAGTCCGATGGTTTGCAGATCAGACGCTTCCAGCAGGGTTACATCCTCCGGGGTCGTCATGGGGGTAACCATGGCTCCTTCAGCGATAATATTATCTGAGATCATTAAAGCGATACGGCTTCCAAGTTCCCCGCTGTCCTTAGCTGACAACATTTTCAGGGGAAACATTCCGACACTCTTTTTTTCAGCCCCCATGGTATTGACTGGTAACAGTACCACAGCAATCAATATCATCCCAACGACCGTTTTTCGTATCCATGTCTTCATGATGTCACATCCATTTTAATTTATAACCGCCATGGGCAAACCTCTGCCACAACAAAAAATTTTCTTCACGCAATAAATATTCAGTTTGGTAATGTAAATGTTTGGGCAGTGCCCCATATTCGCCTATTTGGGACTGCGTAGCATACGCATGCTATGTGAGCAGGCCAAAATTAGATGAAGATGGGGTGCTGACCGAATAGTTACTTCACGCAGGTACCACCCGACACTGCCGCAGGGTCACCCGTCTTTCCATTATATCTGCAAGTTCCGGATTATGGGTCACCACAATCAGGGTCATGCCAAGCTCCCGGTTCAACTCCAGAAGTAGCTTATGCACCGCCCTTCCGTTTTCTTTGTCCAGGTTACCCGTGGGTTCATCTGCCAGCAAAAGTGAGGGCTTTGCCACCAATGCCCGGGCAATGGCCACCCGCTGCTGCTCTCCCCCGGACAGGTCCTCCACCCGATGGGTCAAACGATGGGCCAGGCCCACCCTTTTTAGGATATCCATGGCCAGGGTCCTGGATTTTTCTGACGGCTGCTCATCAATGAGGCAGGGAATCATCACATTCTCAAGAGTCGTAAACCCCTGGAGCAGGTGGTGAAACTGAAAGACAAAGCCAATGGTTCTATTGCGAAACCGGGCAAGTGCTTTTTCTCCCAATGCCAGCACATTCTTATTTTTAAAACAGATGGTGCCGGTGTCTGGACGATCAAGGGTGCCCAGAATATGAAGCAAGGTGGATTTCCCGATCCCCGAGGCTCCCACAACCGCCATGCTCTCCCCCTTACTGATGTCAAAATCAACATCTTTTAAAATATCAATGGTGGCATCAGCAGTTTTAAATCCCTTACAGACCCCTTGCAGGGAGACCAGAATAGTGTCTTTGTCATCACCCATATCGAAGTGCCTCCACCGGGTCCATGGCAGCGGCCCTCCGGCAGGGATAAATAGTGGAAAGCAGGCACAGCACCATGGAAGACACCGCAATCAGGATCACATCCAGGTATTCCAGTTGGACAGGCAGGGTGGAAAAAGGATAGGCAGAGGGAAGGGTTATGAATTGATATTTTTTCAGTACCAGACAGATAAAAACACCCAAAAAAGTGCCAAGGGCTGTACCGGTTAAACCTACGATCATTCCCTGAAAAACAAATATTTTTCGAATCATGGCACTGGTAGCCCCCATGGCCTTTAAAATGGCAATGTCCCGGGTTTTTTCCATGACCATCATGATCAAGGCGCTGGTGATGTTAAATGCCGCCACCAGCACAATAAGTGTCAGAATAATAAACATGGCGGTTTTTTCAAGCTTCAGGGCAGAAAAAAGGCTCTGGTTCATCTCCATCCAGTCCCGGGCATAGTAGGATGGTCCCAAGTTTTTCACAATGGTCTTTTTAATTTGGGCTGCGGAAAACACATCTTCCACCCACACCCCCAGTGCGGAGATGCGATCCTTTGAGCCCAAGAGTTTCCGGGCCTCGTCAAGGTGTACCCAGGCAAGGGAGCTGTCATACTCATACATGCCGGATTCAAACAGGCCGGTGACCTGGAATCGTTTCAGGGAGGGCATATACCCCACCGGAGAAATCATCCCCCCCGGTGACATCAAGACCAGGCTATCCCCCACAGATGCACCAATATTTTTTGCCAATTCCCGACCCAGCACAATACCGGGCAACACCCCATTGGGTCCAGATGGGGTGAGTCTATTCTCCATCTCCGCCCGGGTATAGCCTTTTATCAGACTTATCTGCCCATGGGGGTCAACCCCCCGGATCACGGCACCGGAAAGCCCCACAGATGTCTTGATCATGGTCTGGGTAAACACCATGGAAGAGACCGATGTCACCCCGTCAATGCCCCGGATGGTCGCCTCAATGGCATCAATCCCCTGGTACCCCCCCGAGGCATCCATGACAAGAATGTGGGGTTCAACCCCCAGTATCCGGTTACGGAATTCTGTCTCTGCCCCGCTCATGACGGCAATGACAATAACCAGAGCCATCACCCCAAGGGTGACCCCGGCAATGGACAAAAGGGTGATCAGGGAGATAAAGCCTTCCTTGCGCTTTGCTTTGAGGTACCGCCCGGCTATGAAGGTTTCAAGAGACATTATGGATCAGGCGTTCTTTTTCATGTGGGGAAACAAAATCACCTCACGAATGGAGGGGGAATCGGTCAAAAGCATCACCAGACGATCAATGCCAATACCCTGGCCCGCCGTGGGGGGCATGCCATACTCCAAGGCCTCCACATAGTCGGCATCCATGATATGGGCTTCACTGTCCCCCTCTTCCCGCTGGGACACTTGCCCAAGGAATCGTTCATACTGATCAACGGGGTCGTTAATCTCGGAAAAGCCGTTGGCAATTTCCCTGCCGGCAATGAACAGCTCAAATCGATCCGTCAATTCCGGATCCACTTCACTTTTCCGGGACAGGGGAGACACTTCCACCGGGTATCCAGTGATAAAGGTGGGTTGAATCAATTTAGGTTCCACCAGGGTATCAAAGAGTTTGGTTAAAATTTTACCGGGACGTTCTTTTTTAGTCACCTTGATACCGTTCTCTTCGGCATAGGCCAGCATGGCTTCGGGGGTATCAAGGATGGCCCGGTCAAGGCCGCCAATTTCCACCAGTGAATCCATCATGGAAATCCGCCGCCATTTACCCCCGAAGACAAGGGTCTCCCCCTGGTAGATGACGGTGTCAGATCCGGTGACTTCCCTTGCAATGTGGCTGAACATCTCTTCGGTGAGATCCATCAAATCTTCGTAATTGGCATAGGCCTGGTAAAATTCCACCATGGTGAACTCGGGATTGTGCCGGGTGGAAACACCCTCATTTCGAAAATTTCGGTTGATCTCAAAAACCTTTTCAAATCCCCCCACCACCAGCCGCTTCAAATAAAGCTCCGGTGCAATGCGAAGGAAAAGCTCCATGCCAAGGGCATTGTGCCAGGTTTTAAACGGCGTTGCTTCTGCACCACCGGGAAGGGGCTGCATCATGGGGGTCTCCACCTCCATGAAATCTCTCTCTTCAAAAAACCGGCGCATGGTGCTCACGGTTTTGCTGCGTTTGACAAAGATATCCCTGGCCTCGCTGTTCATGATAAGATCAAGATACCGCTGGCGATACCGTTTTTCAGGATCTTTGATGCCATGGAACTTTTCAGGAAGGGGGCGCACCGATTTTGATAACAGCCGAAGCTCTTGGGCAAGCAGGGTCCACTCTCCTGTGCGGGTCTGGAAAAGAATCCCCTTAAGCCCCACAAAATCGCCGATGTCCAGTTTTTTAAACAGGGCATAGGTGTCATTTCCCACCTTATTTTTCTGGACATAGGCTTGGAAGGTCCCGGTTCTGTCCTTAAAACGGATAAAGGCGGATTTTCCAAAACTGTTCACTGCCATCATTCGCCCGGCCACGGCAAATTCCCGTCCGGCTTCTCCCAGTGTTTCCGGTGCGGTTTCCGCGATACCCGTGAGGACATCAATGGTATCTGACACCCTGAAATCATTGGGATATAAAGGGATTCCAGCATCTGCCAGTTCCTTATTTTTCTCTTTTCTTGCCTTGATCAGCGCACTTGATTCTTCCATGATGTAATATATTTCCCATCCTAAGTTCATAATTGATTAACTGTTAAAAATCTTTATTGTCTACTCCATTTTACAACACAGTGTCAAGATTTTGTTTGGTATGGTTCACCCTGAAAATAAGAGTAAAAGAGCTTCCCTCCCCCGGCACACTGGCGACATCCACCATTCCTCCATAGGTCTCCATGATCCGATGGGTAATGGCAAGCCCCAGTCCGGTTCCATGGCTTTTTGTGGTATAAAAAGGATCAAACATCATGGCAAGCACCCCACTTTCAATGCCACATCCGGTATCTTTGATGCGAAGTTTTACCTTCCCTTGGGCCGGTGCTGAAAGATTAATGGAAATGCTTCCCGATCCATCCATAGCCTCAGCGGCATTTTTTAACAGATTAAACAATATCTGACGCAGGTGTCCCGCATCCATGTGAATATGGACGTCACAGGCCACATTTAGATTAAGGACAATGCCCTCACTGCACACAGGGTCCTGCTCAAACAAGGCCACGAGATCACCAATAGCCCTATCCAGACGTATTTTTTTTACCCCCCTGTGATGGGGGTTGGCAAAGAGCAAAAAATCCGTCACCAGCTTACTTAAGCGGTCTGTTTCCCGCAGCACAATCTGCATGAGCTGATAATTGGGCATCCCCGGGGAAAGATCCTCCTTTAAAAGCTGAATGGACCCTGAAATGGATGCCAGGGGATTTTTAATTTCATGGGCAATGCCTGCTGCCAGTTCTCCGATGGCAGCCACCTTTTCCACCCGTTTAAGATGTCTCTCCATGACGGCCAGGTCATGCCGGGCCCGCCGGGTCTGAATCGCCAGTATTCCCGTGAGAAACGCCACGGCAAAGCAGGCAGTCATGATAATGACCATGCGATATATAATATGGGTCCAGGCATAGGCCGAGGCAAGATCTCCTGTGGTTCCCAGGGGAACCAGAACACCATAGTACTCCAGATCAATCATCACCCCATACTGCACACTGCTCAAGGCAGCCACCACCAGACTTCCCGTCTGATGGAGAATCATACTCACCCCAATGATGACCAGCAGATAAAGAAAGGTAAACACACTGGCAAACCCACCGGTTAAAAATAATATAACGGTCACGGTCACCGTATCAAAAAAGATCTGGCCATAGACAAACCAATGGGTCTCCCCCCAGACATTTAACAGCAGAGAATAAATGGCGGAAAGGACAAAAAGCACCAGGGCAATGCCAATCAAAAAGATAAAGGGCCGGGTCATAAAAGGAATGGATTCGCTGGCACAAAAAAGTAAGGTGGCCGCCAGAAGCACCCCGGCAAAAACCAACCTGAACGCAATGAGCCATTTTATCCGTCCCTTTAAATCATCCGGTCCTGCATGGTGAAGTTCCATGGAAATTACCCGACGGCAGCGGCCATTGAAAAAATGGGAAGATACATGGCTATGACTATCCCACCAACGACCACCCCCAGAAAAACCATGAGCAAGGGCTCTATCATATCGGTAAGGTTACTCACGGCCTGGTCCACCTCGTCATCATAAAAATCTGCAATTTTTTCCAGCATTGTATCCAGGGCACCGGTGGACTCCCCCACGGCAATCATGGAACAGACCATGGAGGGAAACACTCCGCTTTCAAGCAAAGGGTCTGCCATGGAACGTCCTTCAGAGATCCCGGATTTAACGTCCTGAACGGCAAATTCAACGGTTTTATTCCCAGCGGTTCTGGCCACAATGTCAAGGGCTTCCAGTATTGAAACCCCACTTGACATCATGGTACCCATGGTCCGTGTAAATTTGGCCACCGCCACCTTGCGGATGAGCAGACCAAATACAGGAACCTTTAAAGAAAGATCATCCATGATGATCTGACCCTTTTGGGTGGCATAGAATTTTTTGATACTGACCATCGCAAAA
>JASFYZ010000270.1:0-5549 GCA_045046665.1 Desulfobacterium sp. | reverse complement strand
TTATTTTCATTCTGCATAATTAATTCCTCTTTGACCATTGGTAAGTACCTGAATAAAATTAATCCGGTATTTTCGCCAGACGAGTTTTTATATTTTATCTTACCCACAGGTGCCATAAGGTGAATAAAAATTATCAGCGATTTATTATGATTATTTCTTGTCGGGTACTTAAGGCGCAATGAGCCGTTGTTTTGTATTAACCTGTTTTGGTGGGGTGTGGCAATTTCGCCACTGGCGTTATCGGTGACGTTTTGAATTAGCACCGTTAGGGGGAGGGGGTTAAATCAACACCCCATACCCCATGTGACTGGTTGAACATTAGGACCGCAAATTTTATAACTTGAACGAAATAGCTTGCCTTTTGTCCCATCTACCGCGTTGTATCAAAGGACAAATAGACTTGCTATTAAACCTTTAATGCGCCTTGTAGATGAACCACCAGATTTTATAGATTGGTCTGCGCTATTTCTGCTCAAGTTATTTCGTCTGCGGTCCTTAGATCAGAAAATAAATGGGTCCTAACGAAAAACAACCGGGTGGTATTTACCCGCTTTCAATGCGGCCAATAACGCCTCTTCACCATCAATGATCTCATCAAAAGCAGTGGCATAAACCCCAACGGTTGAGATATCATGGGCGTCACTGCCCCCCGTTGAGGGCAAGCCAAGCCCTTTGGCCACATCCAGGGATAATTTATTTTCGGTTTCCGTGACCTTACCGTTGAGGGTTTCCACCCCATCAACCCACTTAAACATCTCCCGGGCCATGGCACTTTCCGGCGTCAGTCCAACATCATCTGCACCAAACGTTAGAAACCCACGAAACGGATGGGCCGCAACGATAAATCCACCCACCGCAGCAACCCGTTTTTTGAGTTCCACAAGCTTGATAATTCCCTGGATATCTTCATCAAAACCAAATACCAATATATCCCCTTGTTCCGTGATAATCTCATTGGCCCGCAACACCAGAAAATCATGTTTTTCACCCAGGGCCAACACCGCATCTGCTGACCAGACATGGTTATGATCCGTTAAACAAATACCCTGCAAACCAATGCGTTTTGCCTCTTTGATCATGGCATCCACAGAGTCAGATGCACAGGGTGAGGCAGGTGAGGTATGAAGATGCATATCAATGATAAAATTGCCCTGGCCCGGATGACTTTTTCTGGAAGTCATGGGGGATTCCACCCGTGCAGGCGGTTTTACACAAGACGCATCTCCCCCAGCACCCCCAGAGACAGGACGGGGCACTTCTTTGTGACTTTCCACAACAACAGATGATTGAGCAACCGGCACCTTTCCATCAGTGAGAATAAATTGCTTAAACGTAAGCTCAGGATTATCTTTCTGGGCCACCTGCCAATCCAACAGTTTAATAGTTTCCCGCACGGCATGGGCACATTCAATAAAAAGGTTGGCAAAATGGCGACAAGACCGCCGTCCAATGGTTTTATGAATTTTATTATCAATCCCCGCCCCAAGACAAAACCCTTCGGCCTCGTTAAGAAAATCTATGGCCCGGGGACATTCAGGGGTTGTCCAGCGCAGCCATCGCCCCTTGAGCCCGGAGCAGATTAAATCACTGATATTGACCTTAAAATCCAGTTCCAGACTGTAAATAGAATCATCCAGAATGCCATGTACTTCAAGGGTTTCCTGGTCCAAACGAGCCACATCAACCACTTTATTACGCATAAAATCAAACATCACGCCCCTCCTTCGGTCTTCTCAGATTCGAGTTCAGCAACCAATGGGGTCCCTTTGGCAAAAGCCGCACAACGATCATAGAGGCGGATACTTTTTTGAACCATATTCGAATAAAAAGAAAACTTACCAGCCTCGTCATCGGGGGCTTTTAGAAGCACTTTCCGGGTCAAGGTCAAGATCACTCCGTGACAACACTCTTCTACCATATAGACGATCTGGTGAATTTTTTCCTCTTCGCCCATGAGTCCCTTAATGATCTTCAACATACCAGCAGCAACCCGCACTCCGATCAGCACTTGCAGGCGCTGGTCAAGGTCTTCAATTTCTTCGAAATAGGCGTGTCTGAAATGACCGGATATGGCACAGATCGCCATGTCCGGCATTTTCACCTCAATAACCACTTCGGCATCGGTGAGGGTGTCACGTAACCGACACACGGAACGCAGGTTGGAACCATTGATCTTTTCAACGCTGGTATTGCGATTCATGGCAAATTTAAGAATATTGTTGGACATGGCAAGGTCTCCTCCTTCCTATTCAATAGGCATTCTACTCAACAACAGTGAACTTCCAGGCACAGAACCACTCTTCGGGATGTTCGTCCGGGGGACATCCCACGCATTCGGTGACAATCCGGGAATCAATGGTACTGGCAAAATAGGGGTACTCCACCAGACCCACCGATTTGCAGGGATAATCCGCAAGGCCCTTTCGTTTTCTTGCCACCTGAACCCGGCACTCATTCATGCGAAAAATAATGCAATTTTCATTTACATCTTCAATGGATTGCTTGTTGATCAGGGCATACATTCTAAAAGCCAATGCTTTTTTAAGAGCTGGGATTCCCCCCTGTTCCGGTAATTCAAGCAGTTGTTTAATCCGTTCTGCCTCAAATGGAGAGTACCTTGTCCAGCAGGAGTCATTACAGCGTTTGGCATCATTCATGCCATATTTTTTTTCCACTGCCTGGAACCAGATCCCGTCGTTGGCCAGCCAGTTAACCCCCAGATTCTTAAGCAGATCAACCAATTCCTCACGGGAAAGTGTATGCAGATGGGCAGGCACCCCATCTTTGATTTCAAAACCGAAAATCTTGGACAGGCGCTTCAACTGGTTTTGGAAACTGGCATCCCAGACATCTGCCTCAACCCCCATTGCCTTTTCCATGCCAAGCTGGTGCTCCACCTGGGCAAACCATTGCCCATAATGAACCATGGTCCGCCGAAAGGAATCCACAACCCTTTTTATCAACAACGCATCATCAGCCTCTCCAATAATTTCATCAATCTCGTTCATTGCTCGCTTTTCCTTTCTCTGTTAGACATTTCTGCGATACCATCGCAAATATTCGGGCAGTACCCCAATATTCACCTAATTTTGGCCTGCTCACATAGCATTAGTATGCTACGCAGTCCCAAATAGGCGACTATGGGGCACTGGGCAAACAGTTACATTATCAACCCGAATATTTAAATACATCAACAACCGTATCCGACCCAGACATCGCATATAAAGTTGAGTTTTGTTAATAATACCCCCTTGTCAACAAAACACAACACCAAATATATACCAGTAAAATACCAGTAAAAAACTGGTATTTAGTACAAATAATCGCCATTCTTCAAAAGTAGCTTACACTTTTTGAATGAGCGCTCTTATTTTCAGGGGCTTTTCCGGAAAAGTGTCGGCAATTTCTAATGCAAGATAAAGGATGACAAATAATTAACGCTTTTAAAACAGCAATAATTGCGATCTTAAATTGACCTTTTTATTGACCAGACCAATTTTTTTTCTGATATTTTCTCTATGGAACTCCACTGTGCGCAAAGCGATATTGAAAAATTCGGCAATCTCTTTATTACCACGCCCCTCTTTAATCAGGTTGGCCACCTGAATTTCCCGGGGTGTCAAATTAAATAATGGGGATGAAAGTCGTTGTGAAAACGGAGAGGCCAGATCTTCCAGATTGGCCTGTAAAGCAGATAGACAGGCTCGTTGAGAGTCGTCCAGGCGACTGATATTGAGTTTTTCCAGATGGGGCAGTACAAGCTTTTTCATATTGGCCAGTACTTTATCCTCAAGCTCGTTTTTGTCATCCTCCCGGGCCTTGAGGATAACCCGTAAAGCAATATTGGCCTCCTCAAGTGTCTTGGATTTCAGATCAAGCTCAGCGGTACGCTTGATCAGGCCAGCTTCCGCTTTTTTTCGCTCGGCAATCTCAGCGTACAGCCGCTCATTTAAAATGGTCAATTCCCGGGTTCGCTCCACCACACGAGCTTCAAGCTGGGAACGGGCCTCAATTAACGCATTTTCAGATTTTTTACGATCCGTAATATCCTTGGTCACATGGACCATACCCACAATATCGTTATTGTCATCAAATATGGGAGAGGCTGAGATCACAAATGTTTTTCCCATGCGCCGGTTTTCTACCTCTGTGGTATGGGTCTTAAGGTCATGCAATACCTTTTCAACCGGACAGATACGGCAATTTTCGTCCCTGCCCCACAAAGCTTCATAACACTTACAATTAGAAATCTGGCTCAGTTCAACCTGAAACCCCTCAAGCAAAGAGTGGTTGGCTGAAATAATACGTTTGTCAAGGTCAAGGATGGTGACGTAGTCATCAATGGCATCAAAGACTCTCCAGCACTGCCCCAGAATCGCAGTGGCATCCTTCTCATCTATATTTTCAGAAGTTTTTCCACCTTCATAAGCATCCATATTTCTCCATTTTCCAGATTTTACTCTTTCAACTCCCGGGGTATGGTGCATACGGGGATGGACAGCATCTTATGTTGATTGGCCCTGTGAAAGCCCCTGTAAATTTCTAACACCTCTTTCTGGCGGAGAGTGATACCCATCTCATTTCCAGAATTTTCTTCAAAACTCATGGCCCATTCCAACTCGGGATAGGTGGCCCCTATCTGGGATTCATCGGTACGATCATCTTCCCACAATCCATCGGTGGGGGCTGCCGATAAAATGGCATCATTGACCCCCAAAAAACGTCCCAGGGCATACACCTGGGTTTTAAATAGATCGGCAATGGGGGACAGATCCACACCGCCATCGCCATATTTGGTGTAAAAGCCCACCCCGAAATCCTCCACCTTATTTCCGGTGCCTGCCACCATCATGCGGTGGTGACCGGCAAAGGTATACAAGGTGAGCATTCTCAAGCGGGAGCGGGTGTTTGCCATGGTCAGCCCATCCTGGATCTCCCGGGGCAAAGTGGTGCCCAACGCCTGGAAAGAGGGGGTTAGATCCACGGTTACGCCGGTGACATTGTCATATGTTTCTTCCAGCCATTTAATGTGCCCGGTGGAAAGGGCCACTTGGTCAGGTGCCTGGTGGATGGGCATGTTCAAGACAATTGTTCTTTTCCCGGTGCGGGCGCAAAGGGTGGAGGTGACAGCAGAGTCAATGCCACCGGATACTCCCACCACAAAACCGTTAAGACCTGCGGACTCACAATGGGTTCCAAGCCAGTTTTCAATATGCACTGCTATTTTTTCCATGTTTTCTCCTGTATAACCGCCACGGGCGGACCATATTCTGACCTTGATCCACCCACATCAAAGATTGAAAATCCATCTTGGTTTGCTCACAACATGGGGCAAAAATAGGGCAGAAATAGATTCTGCCCCTACGTTCTTAAACCTTGTATTACACCTTGATTTGCCCACAACAAAGGTTAAAAAATCTCGGGTTTACCGGGATTTTTTATAAAAAAACGGCATCCTTCATATAACCCCAAAAGTACTTTACAGTCTTTTGGGAAAAAGCCCCTGCAAATGGGGATTGCTCTAAAAAAGTGTAAAGTATTTTTGAAGG
>JASFYZ010000269.1:0-8854 GCA_045046665.1 Desulfobacterium sp. | reverse complement strand
AGAAAAAAAATCAACGGCTTTTTTTTCTGAAGAGTCATCAGGACAATAAGCGGCCCTGTTTCCTAAAAGATAGGACAGAATTTTAATAAAGTGAGATTTCCCTGAACCAAAGAAACCGGATATCCAGACGGGTTTTAAATGGTGCCATATGAAATCCTTATGGGGCTATGTAATTTTCATATACTTTAATACATAGGTTTCTTTTTTTTTAACAAGGTAATTTTTTATTTCCGGCGCCAGGAATACGGGAATTAATTTGCAGGTTGCTGTATTTTCAATATATTTTGCCTCCGAAAGCATCCTGAACACAACCTGCTTTAGCTTTGATCTTGTTGATTCTTTCCATGTGTCAACCTGTGGGTCAATCTGGGAACAGGTCTCAAGAAATTGGTTCCAGTCACTTCCGCTGATTTTTTTTGTAAAGGTCTGCCAGTGTTGCCGTAAAACAATATCCATAAAATCACCAACAAGGCGGCTCTGTTTTATGGATGCCGCAAGCAGAGCCTGGGAAGTTATTTCGGATGAACCGTCATAAACAAGTTGCCACAACTCTCTGTCCATGGTCATGAGACGGTTTTTTATAAGGCATGCTTGTCTTTTTGCCGTTTCCGAGCTTCTTTTCTGTAAAATATTGTCACGAACAATGGCCTGGTGCCAGCCAGGGGAATTTACATTTTCTAAAAGCAGGTGCGCAATTTTTCGGCTTTCTTCCATGAGCAGGGATCCTGCCACAATGTCACCGGTATAGATTTTATTTTCAGGGTTATTCATAAATATAATTGTCTCAATAGGTACAGTGAAATGAAAAAGAATGATTACTCTTTAGCATGCATTATTATAGCATTCAAGGGGTATTAAGCTCAGAAGAACCCCGGTCGATCACCGGTCGATCACCGGCAATGGAGCATAGTGGCCCCCAATGTTAAGACACTTTGGTGCCTATTCATTAGAACATAACAATCTCCCCATAGGAACTGTTCAAAGAATCCTGGGACATGAGAAATTGGCACCGTCCAGCCCGGCTATGAGCAGAGACATGGCCCATACCAGCCTGCTGGTCAAGGCAGTTGGAATCAGCACCCATGGCCTCGGCTTCTTTTACAAAGGTCAATGGATCCACATTATATCCAAGATCCTTGACAATAAAGCCATAAAGCCATTGGGGTCAGATCAGTGGTAAATTCTTTTTTTGGGTGGGGTGGTGGGTGGGGTGTGCAGATATTGGCCGCTTATCAGGAAAAGGTTCAGCAAGGCTAAATATTTAATTGCTTAGTTTAGAGCTAACGTCTTGGTGGACAGATGGAGTATGCATGCAGAAAGTTAAGGGACAGGCCCCGATTAAATGAACCCCTTATGGTCTGTCCCTTATTTTTTTAGATGTTATGTCTATTCATCAATGGTTTCTGGAGATTCGACCTCCATGACATTTGTTTTGAGGCTCTCTTTACCACCAGACAGATGCAACCGCTGTTTATCTTTATATTTCCTGATTTGCAGTTTAACATTATCGGAAAGTGTATCAATAGCGGAGTACATGTTGTTCTCAACTTCTTCTTTCGCATGGATTTTTATCTTGCCACAGTTTAGATTGACATCAGCAATACTCCATAATTTTTCAACTGATAGAACAACCTGTGCTTCAGCAGGATTATCCAGCATCTTGTCTAATCTATTAAATTTTTTATGGATGTGAGATTTTAAAGCATCTGATGGGTTGATGTTTTTAAACGTAATTGATATTTTCATAGGCGCCTCCACAAAAAGGTGATTATTTGTATTTAACCCTATCATATTCAAATTTTACTATCAATGCCTGAAAGAAAAAGGAATGTGCCATGACACCTTCGAAGAATGACAACAGACGCAAATTTGACAGGGTTGAATTTTCGACCCCCATCAAAATCATACTGGATATTGATGGAAAAGCAGTGGAACTGTCCGGCTGTTCAAAGGACCTGAGCCTGAAAGGGATCTATATTGATACCAGGCGGCGATTCAAACCCGGCACCGCCTGCTCAGTTAAAATTCATCTAACCGGCAGCAGTAAAGAAATCGAGCTGATAATGCAGGCATCTATTACCAGGGAAACTGCTAAGGGCATGGGCATTAGTTTTGATTCCATGGATGTGGACTCATACGCTCATCTTAAAAATATCGTAAAGTACAATTGTATGGACGATGTCAGCTGACAGTCTGCCACCAGGAAGAATCAAAGTTGAAAAAAGGCTGACAGATGCTGAATGTTCAGGAATCTTTCAAAATTTCCCTGGTATCGGATAACAACGGCTGAAACCAGGCTGATCAGGCAGAAGAACAGGATAAGATAGTCTATTGTGCGAAATCGCAGCCGGGTCATGATGGTCCAAGTTTTCCGGTATCCAAACCCACGATTCATCAAGGCCATGGACAACTGGTCAGAGATGATAATGGCATTGACCATCAAGGGAATCATGATGGCCACCCGGCTTTTGAACTGCCTGAACCAGTTACCTTCATTCAGGTCGACGCCCCGGGCCCGCTGGGCCGTGATGATCAGGTTCCTTTTTTTATCCAGAGCCGGTACAAACCGGATGGCTGTGGTGATCAAAAACGAGAGGGCAGGAGGCAGTCTGAGCTTGACGAACAGGTTGATGAACTCGTCCAAGGGGGTGGATGCAAGGATGATCTGGGTCATCACCACCATGTTCACCAGCCGGAGCAGAAAAGTGGCTCCCAGCATAAGCCCGCCCCGGGTCATTACCGCCCCTGGCCACAGGGTGAGAATGGGGGCCTGGTTTTCCGGATGGATAAAGCCAGCACCGCTGTTAAAACCGGTAAAAAGCATGATCATGAGAAACAGAGGCACCAGGGGGATCAGCTTGGAAAACATCTGCTTCAGGGAAAGTCCAATGTGGAGACCTCCCCCTATGATCATAAGACATATGACACCGTGGCAGGCCGGGTGGTCGTACAGGATGGTCCAGACCATGAACTGGATAAACAGAGCGAATTTACTCCGGATGTCCAGCCCCCCAAACCCTGGGGATGGGCACTTGTCAATCATGTAACGCACCTGCTTTTGCCAAAAAGGATTCCAGAGTATCCGGGGTCAGCCCTGCCCGCTGTAACACATCGGTTTTTCCCAACCCTTTTTCAATGGGATCGTCCAGCAAAATTTTCCCCTGGCCCATGACCAGCAGGCGACTGGCATATCGGGCTGCCAGGGAAAGATCGTGGGTGATAAGGACAATGGCGGTGCCGTTGCAATGAAGCCTCTGAATAAGATCCATGATCAAGCTGCTGCCAGTGGCATCCAGGCCTGTTGTGGGTTCATCCACCACCAGAACCTTGGGACTTAAAGCCACAATAGCGGCCACGGCAATCATTTGCCGCATCCCCTTTCCCAGGGTAAAGGGATGAAGATGGCGAAAGGGCTCAAGACCCGTCTTTTCAAGTGTTTCATCCACTGTCCGGGCAATCTCCTCCCGGGAACATCCAATATTGACCAGACCAAATGCAATCTCCTTTTCCACGGAATTTTCAAAAATCTGATGATCAGGGTTCTGGAAAATGAATCCCACGGACCGGGCAAGGTCTTTGGTCTTAAACTTATTTATGTCTTTACCCTCAAACACGATGGTACCAGCACCACAAGGGATAAGCCCGTTCAGGTGCTTGACCAGTGTGGTTTTCCCCGCCCCGTTGTGCCCCATCAGGGCCATGAAATCCCCTGGATACACAGAAAGATTGATATCTTTGAGAACCGAGGCAGCCGGGGTGTAGCCAAAATTGAGGTGGTTGACCTCAAGGCATGCTGGCATATCCCGGGGTGGGGGAACCGTATTTTGGATTGAACTCAATAGCTGGATGCCAGGCTGGGCCCAGAGATCTTTCAACTGTTCTGACTGGCCCTGTTTTGTTATCCTACCCTTTTCCAGAATCAAAACCCGGTCCACCATGGACTGGATATCCTCTATCTTCTGCTCCACAATGACCAGGGTTAACCCCTTTGATTTCCTCAGGCGATCCAGGTGAAAATAGAGATCCGCCCTACCAGCAGGATCCAGTTCCGATGCCGGTTCGTCAAGGATCAAAATAGAGGGTTCCATGGCCAAAATTCCGGCAATGGCCAAACGCTGTTTCTCGCCCCCTGACAAGTCTGCGGCAAAACGGCTTTCGTACCCTGTAAGGCCAACCAGGGAAAGGACTTCCGGAATTCTTTGCTCAATGTCCCGGGCCGGGACCAAGAGGTTCCTGGGACCGAATGCCAGATCCTCAAATACGGTTCTTCCCACAATCTGGGACTCTGGGTCCTGCATGACAAAGCCAACATTCTTTGCCAGGGTCTGGGTCCTGAAACAGGAAACATCTTTTCCTGCCACAACAATATCACCGGTAAGGGTTCCTTCCAATGCCTGGGGAATAAGCCCGTTCAGACATCGGCAAAGGGTTGTTTTCCCCGAGGCGGACGGCCCCATGATCACTGCGCACTCCCCAGGATTCAGGGACCATGAGATATCAACCAGGGCAAAGGTATTTGTTCCCTTGTATTTAAAAGAGACCTGGGAAAGCGCTATGGCCTTATCCATTGATTTTCCGTTTTCTTATGTGAAACTCCGTGCAAAATTTTGGGGTCATAAGAGTTTCAATTTTCATTATGGCAGACGAAACTACCATGTATGTTATACCAGTTTCCCGGCATGAACCACCCGGTGTGAAATAACGGCAATGGTTACATTGATCAGGGAACCAACGATCAAAAATGGCATGGTGCCCAAAACCGCTCCCATGCCGCCCACCAAGGCCATGGTAAAGGCAGACACAACCCCATTCAAAAGAATTGCGATGACGGCACCCGGAATAGAGCCAAATCTACGGGTCACCCAGGCAAAGGCCGTCACCCACACAGCCAACTGCAGGGCGATGAAGAAATGGATGGGAATGCCCATGGGAAATCCCATGACCCCTGAAGTGATGAGGTGCCCCATGAAAATGACACAGATTCCCTCCACATACCCGAACGCCAGACCGCAGAAATATCCCGGTGCCGAGTCAAGTCCAATGGTCCCAACGGGACTGGGTATCTTTATCATGGCCCCAACGGTACTAAGAGCAATAAAAACCGCCATATAGGCGATGCGTTTAACAGGCAGGGTCTGGGTGTTCAGATCGCCTTTTTGATCCGGTATGCTTGACATGTGATTCTCCTTAATGCTTATCAGGTTCAAGGGCTTCCAGGGTTCCCACCCGTGTCAGGAGCAGGTCTCCCTGAATTTCGGGCAAGACATCCGGCGCACAGGTAAACAGGGCACAGGTGGAAGGTCCGGCAGATTTATTGAGATCCGGTTCCGTAACCGGATCAGGGATAAACCGGGAGCCGGTATGGCAGGCCAGATGATCGGCTTCGACCAGGATGCCCCGGGACCCGATGGGAACAATGTCATGGATTCCTGGACGGGCCAAAAGATCCCGGATATGACCGGTCCCGATAATGCTGGACGCCGGGGCCTGTGCCACCTCTTCTCCCACCCGGGGCGTTCCCAGGCAGTATACCCGGTCCCCGGGGCAGGACACCGCAATCCTCAACGCTTCAATCCGGCAGGTACCGGTCAGGCCGATGCCCAGTCCGGTCTGGGAGGGGACAAAGTTTTTTTCCGTGCTGATGGCCAGAGGAAGATCTTTAAATCCTGCCATTTCAAGTTCGGCCCGCACCCCGTTAAGAATTTGTGTGCCAGTGGGTTCGGGCTCCGCTGATATTGCCACGGTCATGATTTTGGGAAGGGCCCCGGTGCAGATTATCTCCATGAGGGCCACCCGGGCCGTCAATTGTCCCACCAATCGGTGTGGTACTTTTAAGAGATCCAGCTCCTTCTCTCCAATGCCGCCGCAGGAATCACAGGCCACCACAAGGCAAAGCCCCTGATCCAGTATGCTAACTTCAACATCCCGGCCTTTATATCCCATGTTCTTCTCCATTTTACTCGATGGTACATTTTTTGGGGTTGGTCATAACATCGGCCAGCCATCATAATTGGTAGACCAATGGGGTCAGGCTTGTGTTATTGGAGGCTGAGGCTTTTATCAGGCTCCATGCTTTTGACAACGGTTTATATTTAAAGAAAAACTTAAGCAAAAGTGTCAATAATGCAAGCCTGACCCCCATTTTTCCTTCTCCACCTTGGATTTTTCATTGGCGGAGAAAATAATCTATTCCCAGTGTCATGTCAATAAAATCCATTATTTACGGAAACCGGATCTCCATGACAACGGGCAGATGGTCCGAGGCAAAAACCGTGTCCGCTTTCTGGAGACTGGCCTCTGTCAGTTGTTCTTCGCTGAAATTCATTGTATTTAAAACAAATCCCCGGACAGAGGGAAGCACGCTGTCCGTATAATAGAACCTATCATAGCGGATATCAGGGTCCGTTGTGGAGCCCGGCCAAGTGTTGATCTTTCCCGTGTTCAGATCCCTGGGAAGCAGATCCTTTAAGTCTGAGTTATCCCAATCTGGACTGACATCCAGTCCAAAAATAGTTTCATCCTTAATATTCCCTGTGCTAAAAGTGGTTTCCGGCCCAAGCCCCCCGACAAAGTTGAAGTCTCCGGTCAGAATCATGGGAGTTTGCAAAGGCAAAAAAATCTGGCCCCCTTTTGTTTTGGCATCCCGTATCCAGGCCATGGCAGCGTCGGCGGCATGCTGGCGCTGGGCCTGAAAATCCGAGGAATCACAGCATTGCAAATGAAATCCCATGAGATAGAGGTCGGTGGGAAATTTATCCTGGGGCAGGTCAACCAGGGCAGCGGTCACCCCCCTGACACCCGACGGCGGCAGGGTGTCTCGGGAGGTGAGCGCCAGGGGATACCGTGATGCGATCATGGTTTGATAAATACCGGATTTCATGCCCCCAAAGATATGCCAGGTTCCCCCAAGAAGAGCTTCAAGGCGGCCGGGCAATTGAGATGCCACGATGCTGGGAAACTCCTGAAAAATAAAAATGTCCGGTGAGACATGGGAAAAAATTCTTGCAAAGGCGTCATTCAGCCGGGCATTGGCGATAAAATTACCGCACACATTGTAGGTCATCAACCGAACGGTCCCGGGGACCCGGGGATGGGAAGCAACCCTATGGGGAATCTGTTTTTTAATGGGAACAACGGGAGAGGAATCCTCAACCACTAAGCCCCCCACCTGACAGACATAAATTCGGGCCTCACTGGAAAGATAGAGTTCACGGCTCACAGGATTGAAATTAAGGGTGTAGCGACTGGTGGCATTTTGTCTGTCCGGGTCAAGACGATGAACAGCCCGGGCATTGGCAGGGTCAATGGGGATGTTGTTCCGGATGGCCTCATCCAGGGCCCCACGGGTGATCAAGGCAGCAAAGTTGACATCCTTCCCCTCTCCAAAGGCATCGCTTCCTCCCACATGAAGATTTCCCTGGTGATCAAACCCCAGGGAAGATCCCGACAGAAGATCTACAATGACCTGGCCTTGGGTTTCAAAGTCCAGGGGCGTATGGGAATTCATGGCTGATTGCCATAGGTTCCGGGAAAAGTATTTCACCGTTCCTGTGCCGCTGGGACCTACGCTTTTGAAGCCATTTCCGGTGAACAGATTCCCCTGGCTGTCAAAGGCAATTCCGGCCGGGGCACCTCCAATATTCTGGATAAGAATGGCCGGACTTGCCTTCTGATCCACGACATCCACCCAGGATACCTGGCTGGGTTCCCCGAATTCCCCATGGGTCACAACCAATATGGCATCATCCGCCCATTCCGCATCAAGGTGGCGCATGGTAAACCACTTTCCTGACAGGTCTGCCATGTTGACAATGCCGATGTTGCCTTTACCATCTCCCACGGCAAACCGGCTACCATGCGGTGACACCTTTAAAAACGAGGGGCCATAGGGACCAGTTTTCAACCCGGGAAGGGGACCCCGGCTTTTAAAAATACGAGTTCCCAAGCCTCTTTCCATGAAAAGTTCATTGCCTGAAATACCCATTAAGCGGCCGTCAACCAAGACATCAAATTTAAATCCAGGACCAGGCATGGAAAAATAAGACTGAGGGACATATGACGCAGTAGATAAGACATCCTGGCCATTTTCATGGGGGATTTTCCAGCCACACCCCATAAAGATCATGCTACAGGCAAGAAGAGACACATAAAACAATCCGATTTTTCTCATAAAACAGATCCTTGAATCCAATTCTTCGTTGAATATTAAGCACACATTTTTTAATTACATTATAATACTCAATGATCAAGTAAAACTAAAATT
Source organism: Desulfobacterium sp. (assembly GCA_045046665.1). Taxonomy (GTDB): domain Bacteria; phylum Desulfobacterota; class Desulfobacteria; order Desulfobacterales; family Desulfobacteraceae; genus Desulfocicer. The sequence continues at coordinate 591 of JASFYZ010000269.1, read as the reverse complement.
TAGCCAATCATCCACATTGGATATTAAGTACTCCGGTACCGGGATGCAAGGGCATCAACTTACGCAGGTCAAGGGCGAGTTTTAAGTATCCAAGGTCATCGGTTATAATACCGATTGAAACACTTGCGAATATGTTTTCACACGGTAGATGTCAAGCAAGTTGTCGGCAAATCATAAAAAAATATCGTTGCGCCCGCAGAAGCTTCTCATGATCTGCGATGGGTCTTTTTGGGCCTATTTTTGGCCCTGAGAATGAGAAACCTTTACTCCTCTCTCCGTACAACAAACTATACTTTTATACATGAACCTTGCTTTGTCACATTTCCTTCTGCTGTCCCATTTACGGCGTTATTTCTCCTATTTAAGGCTACTTCTTCAATGTGAGTCCAATCTCTTGTTGAAGTGGTCCAACGTTCAGGATGCCTATCTTTTGCATCCAGATATACTTGGTACCTTTTTTTAAGTATTTCAATATCGGGCGCATTCCCATTTTCCGGGTTGGAGATCCAACTATTTGATTTGTCAAGATATTTTGTTTTAGATCAATGGGGTGCTGACTTAATGAAATCAATGGGTTATATGATGGGCCGG
>JASFYZ010000268.1:0-7170 GCA_045046665.1 Desulfobacterium sp. | reverse complement strand
CATACGACATGCCCGTCCAAGGGATGAACCAGCAACCTCCCCCAGGCTATGCTCCCGGAAACCAGCCTCCTCCGGGATACGCAGCACCCCAGACATACGGTATGCCAATGCCCGGCCAACCCGATCAATCTACAAGCGGACACTCATGCAAATGCAATGGCAATGCAGAGGACACAAATTTAAAACATGATCTCAACCGCTATGGACAACTACTGGATGCAGTGACCGGAATCATGAACGGAGAACCTGATATCCCGAAAATTGCAGGAATTCTTGACAGCTATGACCCTACGTTCTGGAAAGGTGCGATAATCGGCGTGCTCTCGTCTCTTATATTGACTAACGATACCGTTAAGGGCGCAATCACGGGGACCCTATCCAAAACACTGGGCAAAGACGAATAACCGGCATGGCCGGAGCATGGCACTTGCTCTTGGGCACAACGAACGGTGAAACACTCATGATTGCAATATTTTAATATAGTCTTTATATAAAACAATTAAGAGAGGCAGTAATAATGTCACATCCAAACCAAAAGATAGTTCAGAACACCGTATACCCCCCTGTTTCCAGAATAGCCCTGACAGTGGGTACTGTCGGTGCCATTGTCGGAGGCACCAACGCCGCCGCAAAAAATATCAGAAAAGTAAATAATAATGAAATAAACAAAGAGACCGCAGTCAAAGAAGTATTCAAAGAAGCCGCCGGAGTAGGTGTAGCAATCGGCGCAGCCACTGCGGTTGTCAAAACGGTTACCCCGAGAAGCAATATCCTTGGCATCGTTGGAATCATTGCCGTGGCCACAGGCACAAAAATGCTATGGGATTCAGCCACTGGGAAAAAAGAAAATAGCGCTCAGAAAAATTCCCCAACAGATGAAGTGACTGCCGCTCAGGAAAAATCCTCAACTACTGAAGAAGCTACCATCCAAAAAAAATCTACGCCAGATAAAGAGACCACGAAACCTGGAAAGACGGAAAAAAAGGCAACAAAATAATGAGTTTGCTCCGTTCATCCAAGGACAGGACTTCAAGATAGAAACATTACCGGTTTGACTCTGTATAACGGCCATGTCCTGACAAACACAACAAAAAATGAAAAAGCAGTTGCCGTTAACACCCAGTACCCAATACCTGTTTTTTCATATAAACCTACATGGCAGTGACCACCAGCCACAACGAAAGTTAAAACTCCCATAATTCCAGCACTTTGAACGGAGTTTCATATAAACCTTGCTCTCAAATTTTTTAAAAAATCAGGAGATTCAATATGTATAATGTACATCCTTCACAGACAGTCCCACAGGCACATTCAACCCCACAAGCACAACCAGCCCCACAGGTGCATTCAACCCCACAAGCACAATCAGTCCCACAGGCACAACAGCCGACCCCACAGACACAACTTTATAATAATGCTCAGCCACCCACCAGCCTGAACCATGACCAATATTTATATCAGTACAAGACAACCGATCCAGCCTATGCCTACAATACAGCCCAACCCGAAACGGCTCCGATTGCTCCGCCCAACGGCATCGCAGACTGGTATAATTTTTCAAATGGATCATACTTAAAAGGTTTTTTCATGGGAGCGGGAATTACGCTTCTGGTAACAAACCCCACCGTACAAAAAGGTATTGTCACAGGTGCCGTTAAGCTGTGGTCCATGGTACAGGGCGGCGTTGAAGAGGTTAAGGAACAGATCCAGGATGTAAAGGCGGAAATGAGCCAAAAATAACAAACCCTAATTCAGGCATCCTTCAGATTCCGTCAAAAACACCTCACACTCTTTGCGAAAGACCTTGGTGAACGGACTTCCGGCATTAACAAATCTAATTCGGCAAATGAAGGATATCCTGATTTGCATTAAATTCAGCCTGGCTATCCAGGCTGAAGGGAGATTTTATGAACCAAAATCCGGCTACCGTAAGCAACGCCGCCTCATCCCTGAAAGAAAAACGATCCATGGCGAAAACCGGAATGATAGTTTCCATGGGAGCCCTTGTTGTCACCGGCTTTATGCGTAACCGTGAATCAAATGCGCTGCATGTTGGCTCCGGCCTGGCCCTTATAGGCTTTTCCTACTGGCATTATAAACTCTACGAACACAAAACCGGCAGACCCAAACAATAGCCATGACAATGACACTACCATTAACAAACAAAATCACAATCCTTAATGAGCTGCCAGGAAGGCTTCGGATTCACAATGCGATGCTGCATGACCCGAATCTGGATCCGGCATATCTTGAAGCCATTTTACTGAACATATCGGGCGTAGAAGATGTCCGCATCAATCTTAAAGCTGCCTGCGTCATCACCCATTACAACAAAATGCCCGGGACAAGAGAAAAAATTCTGATACTTATAGAGGAGCTGCCAAGAGAGATATTCCATACCAGAATCACGGCATTTGAGGACCCTGATCCCGTAGGGGTTATAGTCAAAGGCTTGACTGCGGCGCTGACACCGGCCATTCCCAAAATGGCAAAAGGCCCATTGAGTGTTTTTCTTTCAGTTCCAGTATTGATGCAAGGCGTGGAAACGCTCCTTGCCGAAGGTGTAAAAGTCGAAGTGCTGGATGCAGCGGCAGTGGGATTTTCTTTATTCAGAAAGGATTATTTTACAGCCAACGCCATCGTTGCCATGCTGGCTTTGGGCCAATATGTGGAGCAAATTTCTGAACAAAAATCTACCGATCTACTTAAAAGCCTTTTAAGGCCCCAGGTGGAAACCATATGGATTGAAAGGAATAAACAGGAAATCAAAGTAAGTCCTGACGAAGTCTGCATCGGAGATATAGTTGTCTGCGGCACCGGTGAGATGATTCCCATAGACGGAAAGGTGAAATCCGGGGAGGCATCGGTAAATCAAAGCTCTATTTCTGGAGAATCGGTTCCTGTTCACATTATTCCTGGAAATGATGTCTGTTCAGGTTCTTTTGTTGAAGAGGGCAAAGTTAAAATTGAAGCCATGCAGGTCGGAGCAGAAACGGGCATGGCCAAAATCAGCAGATTTCTTGAAAACTCCCTTCGGGACAAATCTAAATCCCAGAAAGAGAGTGACATTCTTGCGGATAAACTCGTGCCTGTCACCTTTGCTGTGGGGTTAGTCGAATATTTGTTTACCAGAGATATTAAACGGGCGGTATCCGTACTCACCGTAGACTACTCCTGTGCTATCAAACTCTCAACCCCGGTTGCAGTGAGAACGGCAATCTTTACCGCCGCCCATGACGGCGTTCTCCTCAAGGGAGCAGAAGCTCTGGATCGACTTGCCAGGGTTGACACACTGGTTCTGGATAAGACCGGAACATTGACAAAAGGCGTCCTTGATGTAACCGATGTTATTTCCCTTACAGATCTTTCTGCGGATAAACTTTTATCCTTGGCCGCCGGAGCTGAAGAACACTACTCTCACCCTGTGGCCGCCGCAGTTGTCAAGGCTGCCGGTGAGCGAAATCTCACACTGCCGCCCATGGGAGAAGTTGATTTTATTGTGGCCCACGGCATTTCTGCCTATGTTGAAGGTAAAAGAGTTCTTGTGGGCAGCCACCACTTTATCGCTGAAGACGAAGGGGTTGACTGCTCAAAAGCAGGTACCCATGTAAACGATTTAAGACGTCAGGGCAAAAGTATTCTCTTTGTTGCCAGAGACGGAATCCTTGTCGGTCTTATCGCCATGAGAGATGAACTCAGGCCGGAAGTACCGGAAGAGCTTAAAAAATTAAAAGAGCAAGGTATAAAAAAAATTGTTGTCTTAACAGGCGACCATCGCATCACGGCAAAAGCGCTGTGTGACAATATTGAGGCAATTGATGAAATTCACTGGGAACTTGCCCCGGAAGACAAGGCAAAAATTATAAAAGACCTTCAAGACCAAAACTATTTCATTGCCTTTGCCGGAGATGGAGTCAACGATGCTCCGGCTCTTGTCACTGCCGATGTGGGGATCTGCATGCCCCAGGGAGCAGACCTTGCCAGGGAGTCTGCCCAGGTTGTACTTTTGGAAGATAATTTCGGAACCCTGACACGAGCCAGAGAAATTGCTGTCAATGCTCAAAAAACCATTAAGAACTGTTTCAAGGCAGCCGTCGGGATCAACACCTCTATTCTTTTGCTTGCAAGCGCCGGAATCCTCGAGCCTGTTATTTCCGCATTGCTTCACAACACCAGCACGCTGGGAATTCTGGGCTATGCAGCCATCTCCGGCACCGAAAACAAAAAAACAACCCTGTCTAATCAGGAGAAAAAATGTACATTACACTGACCGAAGCCCCGTTCGGAAAACCACTGAAACTTATTAAGGTCGGGAACTCGAATCTCTATTTACGCCTTCAAAAAATGGGACTTTTTCAAGGCAGTATTATTACCCTCCACGACGAAGAAATTCAAATTCAGCCAATCCGCGTAAAAGGCCCGGCTGGCGAACGTGTTATGGGAAGTGGAATGGCATCAAAAATACTGGTTCACCTTGACGACGACCGAAAATTCCCGATGGTGGAGATGAAACCGGGGGAGTCAGGACATATAGAAGGAATCACGGGGGGTTCAGCGCTCGCCAAAGCCCTTGAAACATTGGGATTTCATAATAATGACCGGGTAACCCTGGTACGCAAACTTCCGCCCATGGAATATATCGCATTAACAGACAAAAATATACGAATCAGCCTTACCGAATCCATGGCTGCCAAAGTATGGGGACAATCCGGCAAAACCATGATGCAACTTGTGTCAGCGCCCCGTGGAATAAAATTTTATGTAAAAAAAATCATCGGCGGACGCAGAATTATAAAAATATTTGAATCAAAAGGAGTTATCACAGGAAGCTCCATAATTCCGGAAACCGTTAAACAGGCTCAGACTCTGTACATGAGTAAAGAGAACCCGCTGGTCATTTCAAGTGTTAACGGTCTGCGTCTCTTCCTTAAACGGGAGGACGGATCTCATATTTTTGTTCAACCCATTGATAAAACAATCCCTGGCCCGTGAGAAAAATAATTAACCAGCATTATTTTAACCCATATGAGTTTTTAAATGATACTAATAAAAAAAACATTATCCATCAAGCACGACATACCATCCCGCATGAGATTCAAGGTATATCCAGTAAGAAACAACATACAAAAGTCCCTGAATCTTGAAGACAACGCAGAAGAAGTTACAGGTATTATTTCTGCAGTTGTCAATCCTCTATCTGCAAGCCTTATAGTCAATTACGACGTTTCGGTAATCGACAGGGAAACACTTATAAAAACTGTCAAAGAATTATTTACCACTCAATCGAAACCGGTAAAAAAACCAAATGATATCTCGGTAAGATCGGCATCCTATCAATTCGCGGGGCTCTCGGCAGTTGTGGGCGGGCTTTTTATCAAAGAGGTCATTCTGGGCGTAACAGTGGCCCAGGCTCTCTTCAGTCCCCTTGGAATCATCACGGCACTGTTTGCTGGTCCTCTCCTGAAACGTGGATATGAGCACCTGAAAGAGCGGCGTTTTACACTGGAAACCTTTTTAGGCGGAAGCATACTTGTCGCCTGTGCCGCAGGAGAAGCGGCTGCAGCCCTTGAAATACTCTGGATAACCGCAGGCGGTCATCTTCTTCAGGCATGGATAACAAAGCGGTCCAGAACTGCCATTCGCGATATTCTCCAAGTCACTGGAAAAAATACCTATATTCTGATTGACGGTATTGAAGTTGAAATTCCCGTAAACGAGGTGATACCCGGTAATATAGTTGTGATGCACACCGGAGAAAAAATTGCTGTTGACGGCAGCATTACAGAAGGCGAAGCGATAATAGACGAGTCTCCAATCAACGGCCGTTCTGAACCTGTTGCCCGTCACTGTGGAGACGAGGTCTATGCCGGCACCTTTGTCCGCCAAGGCGTGATACATGTCAAAGCTGAAAAGGTTGGAGATCACACATATCTATCCAGAATACTAACCATGGTCGAAGATTCTCTTGAAAACCGTGCTCCCATCGAAGGGGTGGCAGAGAAACTGGCCACCAACCTTATTAAAGCCGGTTTCACAGTAACGTTTGCCACATTACTTCTTACAGGGAGCCTCTGGCGAGCCTTTACAGTCATGTTGGTCATGGCCTGCCCCTGCGCAACCATTCTTTCTGCATCGACAGCCATCAGCGCTGCGATCAGTGCGGCTGCAAAACGTCATATCCTGATCAAGGGGGGACGATATCTGGAAGAGGTCGCCCAAGCAGACATCGCCTGTTTTGACAAGACCGGCACCCTGACAACCAACCATCCGGAAATCAGACAGTTTATCAACGTATCAGACATACCGGAAGATAAACTGCTGCAAATTGCCTATTCGGCAGAAATTCATAATTTTCATCCGGTGGCACTTGCCATCAAAGCAGAGGCCCAACGACGAGAGATAAAACCCCTTACCCATGCCGAATGCAACTATATATTAGGCAAAGGAGTAAGCGCAAAGCTTGATAACGAAGAAATCTTTGTTGGCAACCACAAGCTCATGCAACAGTTCAGCATTAATACGGAGCTTGTAAAAGAGCAAATTGAAAAATTTAACAAACAAGGGCTGACACAAGTATTTATCGCAAAGAAAAACACAATACTCGGCCTGATGGGTTTTGCCAATCAGGATCGCCCCCACGCCAAACAGGTGGTTGACACTCTTTTAAAAAATGGAATAAAAAACGTCGTCATGATTACCGGTGACGAGGAGAGCACCGCCAGACATCTTTCAAAAGAGCTCAATATTACAAAATACTTCGCTTCCGTCATGCCCGAAGACAAGGCAGGCATCGTAACCTCCCTTAGAAATGGAGGAAATAAGGTTCTTATGGTGGGAGACGGAATAAACGACGCTCTTGCACTTGCAGAAGCTGATATAGGCATTGCCATGGGCGCGGGAGGATCGGAAGTTGCCATTGAAGCTGCGGACATAGCTCTTGTCCGAGACGATCTCACCGGGTTGATTTATGTCCGAGCCCTTAGTCGGGAGACCCTGAAGGTTGTCCACCAAAACTTCTGGATTGCTACCGGTTCCAATGTTGTTGGCGTGGCCCTGGGAGCGCTGGGCATTCTCTCTCCGGTCGCAGCCGGTCTAATTCATATTGTCCATACTGTGGGTATCCTGGCAAACTCAAGCAGGCTGCTTATATACAAAGAGCCGGAATTTGAG
>JASFYZ010000267.1:0-9712 GCA_045046665.1 Desulfobacterium sp. | reverse complement strand
GCAGCAGCTTCTTCAGCCAGGCGTTTTTCCTCAGCGATTTTGGCTTCTTCTGCCAGTCTCTCTTCTTCAGCCTTTTTTGTAGCAGCTTTTTCAGCCAGACGTTTTTCTTCGGTTATTTTGGCCTGCTCAGCTAATTTTTCCTTTTGGGAGTTCTCAGCAGCGGCATCTGTTGTTACAGACTCAGGTTTTTGGGTTGCGTTGCTTTTTGCTGGTGTTTTTTTAACAGCCTTTTTTGTCGTGTTTTTTTTAGCAGCGGTGGTTTTTTTAGTTGTAGTTTTTTTAGCAGTGGTTTTTTCTTCTTTTTTCTTCACCACTTTTTTCTTTTTTGTTGCAGCCATGTCTCCCCTTTAATCGTATTAACCATAGTTCAAAATTATAATGATTTTAACGGATAACCCCTTTAAAATAAATACCAAAACATATACAATAATTTGAATTTTGTAAATAGTTTGTTGGGACAAAAATAGGATGCATATTTCTTTGTGTTAATTTAAATAATTAGGAGAACAAGGATTTAAGAATTCTGGTGATGATAACAGAATATCCAATACCTGCTTTTTCATAAACTGCCACGGGTAGACCTCGTATTTTGAAGAGTATCGTTGGGCGTATTCCCATTTTTCCGGCACCATCATATAACCCATTGATTTTATTAAGTTGGTACTAAATTGACTCAAAAATTATATCTTTATAAATCAAAGGCTTAAAGACCCGACCGGGAAGATGGAAATGCGCCCGTATCGTTCGGGTTGGCCTTGCTCATCGTTTAGTCCTCTTTGAGGGTTGATACAACACATGAAGTAATAAGCATTTGATTGTATTTAATTTATCCGTTATAAAGATTCAAATACAGTTTTTTAGGCCCAAAGGATGATCAAGGCCCTGGGGTTTGTAGTTTTCATTAACCCGCAAGTCCATTAGTCATCAATCGTTTTCCCACACATAAGGATAACCGTGCGTAAAAAAAATGAAAAGCTTGAGGCATTATTGTGCAGAAATAATGCCCTTGCCATTGCCTTTTCAGGAGGGGTTGACAGCGTTTTTCTTGCTGCCATGGCAAAAAAAATATTGGGAGATAAGGTGGTGCTCCTGACCCTGGTGTCAGATTTTCAGTCTAAGCAGGATACGGATCATGCCATACACATGGCAGTTGAATTGGGTCTAAGCCATGAACTCATTAATTTTGATCCATGGATGGACGAGGCTCTTGTCCAAAATGATAAAGATCGGTGTTATCTATGCAAGCAAAGGGGTTTTTTACTGCTACGCATGGCAGCTGATCGCAGGGGGATTTCCGCATTGGCCCATGGCGTGAACAAGGATGATCTGTCCGATTATCGACCGGGATTGCAGGCCACCCATGAACTTGGTATTATTTCTCCCCTACTGGATGCAGGTCTGACCAAGGAGGAGATTCGAATGGCCTCCAGAGAAATGGAACTTAAGACCTGGAATATGCCTTCCCAGTCTTGTCTGGCCACCCGGGTACCCTATGGTGAAAAGCTTACAAAGTTAAAATTGCAGCAGATCAATAATGCCGAGGTGGCGCTGGAACAATTTGGATTTGCGGGGGTACGAGTTCGTTACCATGGTGATCTTGCCCGGATTGAGTCTAATGCTGAAGACATTGAAAAAATATCCTCTTTGGCATACAGAAAGAAAATTGCAGAGGCCTTGCACGCCGTTGGATTTAAATTTATTTCCCTGGATCTTGAGGGGTATGCCAGTGGAAGTATGAACCGGGTACTTAACAAGGATGGATGACGTTACAGGGACTTAAGGGTATAATTATCATATCCCATGGTATTTAAAACTTCAGCACCGTTTTCTGTGACAAGGATCATGTTTTCAAGACGGATACCTCCCCATTGGGGCAGATAGATCCCCGGCTCCACAGTGACCACCATCCCCGGTTTAAGCACAGAATCATCCAAGGAAGAGAGTCGGGGCCCCTCGTGGATGGCCAGGCCGACCCCGTGGCCAAGGCTATGCCCAAAGGTGCCTTTAAAGCGGGAATTGTCAATATAATTCCGGGCAATTTTATCTATGTCACTGCATTTTATGCCCGGAACAATGGCATCCACTGCCATTTGCTGGGCTGTGTTCAGTACCTCATAGGCTTCTTTAAAGGTGTCATCCGGGGACCCAATAACAAGGGTTCTTGAGGTGTCACTGCAATACCCATTCAACCGGGCCCCAAAGTCAAAGAGAAGGGGCTCTCCTGTTCGAAAGGGGCGATCCCCGGGCATGGCATGGGGCAGGGCGCTGTTTTTCCCCGATGCGGCTATCACGGGGAAGGAAAGGGCATCGGCCCCATTTTGCCGCATGAGTTTTTCAAGGAGCCAGGCTGCTTTTTTTTCTGTCATGCCCGGGTGGATCATGGCCCTCAGCTCAAGAAAAGAGGTCTCTGCAATGGCCAGGGCTTTTTTTATAATCTTAATTTCAGTTGCATCTTTCTGGAGTCGTATCTCTTTTAATAGCGTGTCTTCTGGTTGGAAACGGCATTCAAGTCCTGCTTCTTTTGTCTCTTTTTCAATCCGGGTATAAAGGGCATGGGTCAGCCGGGCAGATTCCAGTCCAATGGTTTGGGAGTGAAGTTTTTCCAAGATATGGGGTAATTCACTGGCCATGCTTTTTTTATAACAATAAATTTCATAACCCTCTGCTTCCTGGGCCGCCTGGGTTTCAAAACGTGAATCCGTTGCAAGTATCTGATGGTCCCGGGTGATGATCAATATACCTGCGGACTCATCATAGCTTCCATCTTCCCCGGTGAAACCACTTAAGTATCGTCGGTTTTCATCGGAAAAAATAATAAGGGTGTCTATTTCAGTGCTTGCCAGTTCATCTTTTAGTTGGGCAATTCTTTCTTTAATATTGGTGTTCAATTTTATGTCTCCTTTTTTTGATTTCCCTTTATATCATCCAGATGTATTTCTCCACAATTATTTCTTTTTTTCATGGTGACAAATTATTTTATTTATTATACTCCTCGTCAGTCATAAGTTCTCTGTATGTTTGGTATTTAAACTATTTAAGTAGTTGAAATTATTTTATTTTAATTTTAAAAACCCATTTTGATGGTGATAATTATTTGAACAGGTTATGAAGACTTATGGCTCTGGAGATACTCGATGATCAAATTTTTCAGGCTGATTTGGGGTCATTCTTCATATCCTCTCCAAAGTACTTTGCACTTTTGGGGGAATATTTCCTGAAAAATGGGCGTATTGCTCCAAGACTGTAAAGCGGCAAAGGAAGGGTGCCGATTTGTGGGCTTGGTTTTAAAAGATTTATGGGGTTAACGGAGGGAGCCGGTGAAAAATTTTGTACAGGATCTTGTGCCAGAGGATAATTTGCTGGAGGATCTGCATCAATCGGTGGACTGGCCGTTTGTGGTGGGCAAATTGAAGGAAAAATATAAAATTGCCGTCCAGGATGATGTGTCATATGTCGATGGAGGGATTGTTGTGCATCAAAAAGAGATTGCCTATCAGCTTGATATTGATGTAAAAGTACGTCTTTCGGTGGTTTGTGACAAGTCAGGAAAATGCCTGAAGCTCAGCACCGTGCGCCATAAAACAAAGCGTCGGATAGATCCTCCGGGAAAACAAACTCAGGATGGACCCAATAATTCAAGGCGGCAGGAAATGGCCCGCATGGCCACAGGCCTTGCCGATATGATTGCCGATATTAATCAGTCAACGGTGTGATCTTAACAATAAAGAAGGTATGATGTGAACCGCTTATTTCGTGATGATGCATTAAAAGATATTTATGATAAGGTGAAAAAAGGCATCAGATTGTCCAAAGAAGATGGTCTGACGCTGTATAAAACCCAGGATTTAAATGGGGTGGGACGCATGGCCGACCATGTGCGGCGTCAACGGCATGGCAATGATGCGTTTTATGTGTACAACCAACATTTAAATTACACCAATATTTGTAAAAACCGCTGCCTTTTCTGTGCCTATGCCGTGGATGAGGGGGATGAGGGGGCCTATCTCTGGGACATGGATGAGATTGAACAACGCCTCATGGCCCGCATTGACGAACCTGTTAACGAACTGCACATTGTGGGGGGGCTTCATCCTTCCCTTGATTTTGATTATTTCACCAGTTTGCTTGAAACGGTGAAACGCATCAGGCCCAATGCAAAAATAAAAGCATTTACCTCAGTTGAGATTGACTACCTGTCCAAGCTGTCTGGACTCAGCGTTAAAGAGACCATTTCCGTGCTTAAAAAATCAGGCCTGGACATGATGCCCGGTGGCGGGGCCGAGGTAATGAGTGAAAGGGTGAGAAAAAAGCTGTTTCCCAAAAAGGTGAACGCCCAACGCTGGCTGGAAATTATGGAAGCCGTGCATCGGGCAGGTATTCCCACCAATGCCACCATGCTCTATGGACACATTGAAACACTGGAAGAACGGGTGGATCATCTGATCTTACTGAGAGAACTCCAGGACAAAACCGGAGGGTTTTCTGCTTTTATCCCCCTGGCATTTCATTCCCAAAATACCGCTTTGTCCCATCTTCCTACCACCAATGCCATGGATGATCTTAAAAACATTGCCATTGCAAGGCTCATGCTGGATAATTTTGACCATATCAAAGCCTATTGGGTGATGATCACTGAAAAGCTTGCCCAAGTGGCCCTTGCCTATGGTGCCGATGATCTGGATGGAACCATCATAGAAGAGCGCATTACCCACGAGGCCGGGGCCACCTCTGCCAAGGGATTGACCCGGGATGACATGGAAAGAATGATCCGGGATTCTGGTTTTGTTCCCGTGGAACGGGATACCTTTTACAATGTGCTCCGACGGGACGGCGTGGTTATCCCAGACAGCAAAGAAACGGGCCATGGAGAGTAACATGAAACATCTGGATACAATCATTGATAAGGTTTACCAGGGAGAGCGAATCAGCATTAATGAAGGACTTGCTCTGTTTAAAGATGCAGATTTGCTAACCCTGGCAGGGATGGCAGAACAAAAACGCTTTGAGCGTCACCCGGATAAAATCATCACCTTTGTGGTGGATAGAAACATCAATTACACCAATATCTGCATGTCTGGTTGTCGGTTCTGTGCCTTTTATAAAACACCGGACAGTGGGGAAGGGTATGTGATTTCCCGGGAGAGTCTCCATGAAAAAATTCAGGAGACCCTGGATCTTGGGGGAACCCAGATTTTACTCCAAGGGGGGATGAATCCCAACCTGTCTTTGGCGTATTATATTGATCTTCTGCAAGATATTAAGGCCAATTTTAAAATTCATATCCATGGGTTTTCTCCCCCGGAAATTGCCTATATTGCTGAAAAATCATCCCTGTCCATTGAATCTGTGATATCCCGTTTCCGGGAGGCAGGGCTTGATTCCATACCCGGTGGCGGTGCTGAAATTCTCTGCGATGAGGTCCGCCAAAAGGTGTCCCCGAATAAATGCATGTCCGGTCCCTGGCTTGAGGTGATGGAAACCGCCCATAATATGGGCATGAAATCCAGTGCCACCATGATGTTTGGCCATGTGGAAACCCCCCGCAATATATTTGAGCATATGGATAAAATCCGAGAACTCCAGGATCGCACCGGTGGGTTCACCGCCTTTATTCCCTGGACTTTTCAGCCGGGAAATACCCGTATTCAACGCATCGGAACAGCTGCGGTTGTCTATTTGCGGGTGCTGGCCCTGGCACGTATTTTCTTTGATAACATTGATAATATCCAGGCTTCCTGGGTCACCCAGGGAGAAAAAATTGCCCAGACAGCGCTTTTTTACGGGGCCAATGATATGGGAAGTACCATGATTGAAGAAAATGTGGTGGCATCGGCCGGGGTGGATTTCATGTTGCCGGAAAAAGAATTGCGGCGTCTCATTGAAACCGCCGGGTTTACCCCCCGGCAGCGGGATTGTTATTATAATTTGATATGAGTTCTTGGCACCTTCAAATTACCCCAAAAATACTTTACACTTTTGGGACGATGATTCCGGAACAATGGGTTGTTGTTCCACAAGTGTAAGCTGGGGAATGAAGGATGTTAATTTTTTCTCAGTTAAGCTGACACAGGACATGGTTATAAATGAAAGACTCGACTCTTTTAATGGGTAAAATTGATTACATCAACGCATCTCCAGTCTATTACGGTCTGGACAATGGGTTACTGCCCGACTGGATAGAGATGGTTCCCAGTCCCCCCGCCGTCTTGAATGGAATGATCCAGGACGGCAAAATTGCCATGAGTCCGGTTTCATCGGCTTTTTATGGTATGAATCACAGGGAACTTTTGATCCTTCCCGATCTTTCCATCTCCTCCCATGGTGAGGTGATGAGTGTTGTTTTAATGAGTAATTATACCCTGGATGAACTCCATGGTCGAAAAATCATGCTTACCCGGGACTCTGCCACCTCCGCCTGTCTGGTGAAACTGATAATGGCGCAACAGGACATGGTGCCAGTGTATAGCACTGGAAAATTAAAATGCCTTGAAGATGTTCCCGGGGATGTTGATGCCGCCATGATTATCGGGGATGCTGCCATGACACAGCCCTGGGAATCCCGGTTTAAATACCGTTTTGATCTTGGAATGGTGTGGCATGGGGCAACGGGTCTTCCCTTTGTCTATGCCCTGTGGGTGGTGCAAAAAAAATATGCTCAACAGCATCCAGATGCGGTAAGTGCTGCCCTTGAGCTTTTTTATCAGTCAAGGACCATGGGATATGACCATATCGACCAGGTAATAAGGAAAGGTGCTCAAAAACTTAACCTTGAAGAAGCGTATGTGGAACGGTATTTTAAAGGCTTGATTTGTGATCTCGATGCCCCAAAAATTAAAGGGTTAACGTATTTTTTTGATTCACTTCACCGCCATGGCATTTTTTCTGAAAAGGTGGATGTGCAGTTTTTTGAACCTCAATGATAAGGTTTATAACAATACATTTGCCAAATTTTTAAATGCTCTTTGTATTAACAGATTAAGGGACTCAGACGTTTTTAATCTACCGTTTAACCAAGGCAAAATATATAAAATAATAGCCATCTGGGATCTATAAATGGTAAATCAATAAGCTCTGACTCCCTAACCTATATACCGTGCTTTTAGATATTCTATACCACATCCTATGGGGCATGATTTGATCAAAAATAAAATTGGCGAAGGTATTGTTTTAAAGGTCTCGGTTCTTTAACTTATAAACCAGGAATCGGGCCCCGGAGGCAGAATGCCCGCCTGCCGGGCCTTTTCGAAAAATGTTAACACGGCGTTTTCACCTTCTGCACCCAGATCCATGGAAAAGTCATTAACATAGAGTTCAATGTGTTCCTGTATCACAGCATCCTCCAGTTCCTGGGCATGGTGACGGATATAGGCAGCACCCGCTGTGGGGAATTCCTTTGCATGGGAAATACTCTGCCGGATCATGGATTCAATCTGTTTCGCTGTTTCCCTGCCTATTTCTTTTTTAACGGCAATGCATCCCAATGGAATGGGCAGCCCAGTGTGCGTTTCCCACCATTGACCTAAATCCTGGATCAATTTAAATCCCATGTGCTCATAGACAAATCGACCTTCATGAATGATTACCCCCACATCGGCCTTTCCTGTTTTCACCGCTGGCATGATCTTTTCAAAGGGCATGGAAATAAGATCCGGCACCAGGCCTGGAAACCGCTCTTCAAGGTAAAACCGGAATAAAAGACAAGCCGTGGTGCCAAGGCCGGGAACAGCCACCTTGATTTTGTGCCGGGAATGAATCGAGTAACCCGGCATTGTGATGACAAGGGGGCCGCACCCACGACCCAGGGCCGCACCGCTTCTTAAAATGCGGTATTGCTCCCCCAGGCTGCCCATGGCGGCAAAGGAAAGTTTGGTAATGTCATAGGTGCCCTTGGCTGCCCTCTGGTTCAGGGTCTCCACGTCGGCAATGCTGGTATTGAAAGAGATGTCTGCGGTGTTGATGAGGCCATGCACCATGGCATGGAAAATATAGGTGTCGTTGGGGCAACTGGAATAGGCAAGACTTAAGGATTTCAATTTTATCTCCGTATTGTGGGCTATCCAATTGTGGAAATTCATCCGAATAGCGGGTTATAATGTTATATAAATGTTTTCTAAAATTTAATGCGTTTTTTAGAATGTCTTTGGTGTTCTTATCAATATTATCATCGCTATCATCACCCCTTGCCGTTGCAGATGAGGTGTTCATGGATTTTAATGATGGGGTGTATCTTGAAAATGAATGGATTGTCACTGATCATAACATGTCAGCACGTTACATTCCCCATAAAAGAAGCCCTTTTACATATCTATTTAATAAGGGGGATTACACCAACGTAAAAGGGGTAAGCATGGATATGCAGTTGCGCACCACCACTGGGGTTGCCAGGGCCAATGTGTACATGGATTGCGGTGGAATTCGTGATGGCTTTCAAATGAATACCTATCCCCATCCACAATTATGGAACAATGTACGCCATTGGGAGATGTCCGACCATTGTTTGGAGATATTAAACGCAGCTGGGGAGGTAAGATTGCTTGTTAAGGTCTCTTGGGATGGTCATGGGACGTTCCATCTTCTAAATTTAAAGATGGAAACAGAATAAGCTAAAAAAGGCCCAAACGTCAAAATGACTTCTGGGCCTCTTAGTCTCTGCTATTCAACTTTTTGAAATCTATTAATTTGGGTGGTCGGGATGAAAAGATTCGAACTTCCGACCCCAGCGTCCCGAACGCTGGGATATATGCCAAACTACCTGATTTATATGCAAATGCTGATGCAGTTAGCTTACTATAAATATCTATAGTAAGAGGGGTGTTTTTATAGTAAATCAACTGTCTTTTTCTCCTCCGGATCATCCAAAATCAATTCAGGGAGCTTGGCAATATTTTCCCTGTGAAATTCAATATCCGTATGCTGATAAATTCGGTTTGTTGTATCCGTGCGTGAGTGCCCCAGCATCTCAGATGTGGATTTTAAATCTGCGCCCTGGCGTAGCATGGCAGTTGCAAAGGCATGCCGGAAGTCATATGGTCTAAGCCGCCTTGTGATCCCGGCCCGGCGTTTTGCCGCTGAAAATGATTTTTTTATTGACCCCACGGGTTTGCCCTTCCACTGAATGATATAAGTCTCCATGGGCACCGCCACCTTGTCATCTGCTGCCCATTTAATCAACTGTTTTTCAAATCCCTGGTGTAAGGGGATCAACCTATCCCTGGACCCGCCTTTTTGCGCGGAAATGATGTGTATGTGTTTTTCCTTTAAATTAACATTCCCCCAAGTGAGTTTTAATAATTCCACAGCGCCAGGACGGAGACCAGTGTAAAATGCGATGATCAAAGCCCGCTGTAAATGAGGGGCAGAATGTTTTAAAAGCGCGGTGACTTCTTCAGGGCTGGGGGGCAGAATAATTTCATCATCCCGTTTTGGTTTCCTGAAGTTTTGAACCGGGTTGATTAAAATAAAACCTTCAGCAACACTCCAGTTGAGTATGGCTTGGATGTCGGAGAGTTCCCGGTGAATGGTGCTTTTGCTTACGGTTTTGATTGTGCCATCGGAATGTTTTACCGGTACCCGCTGCATGCCCTTTTTTTTGATTCTTTTATAAACAGGAGACTTTAGCCTGTTCTTGACATAGCGCCTTAAAATGTCGTGTGTCAGCCGGTTAGCATGGATATGTCCAATTTCCGGGATGATCACCCCCATCAGTTTCCAC